>JAPPHP010000019.1 GCA_028821035.1 Gammaproteobacteria bacterium
GCCAGGTCGTCTCCAGGAAGGCCAGCCCGTCGCTCTGGTTCATGTTGTGCGGGATGCCCATGGCCTCGAAGCCGGCCGCGCGCTGCTCGTCGAGCCAGACCCAGAGGTCGGCGGGGTCGGGCGAGTCGCGCATGCTGAAGGGCCGCGCCGGCGCCTGGTCGCGGAAGATCACGTTCCTGTGCAGGTGACGGGTACCGGGGGAGGGGGTGTACTCGTACGCGATCAGCGCCGTGAAGTTGCCCGGATCGTCGTGCCGGTTGGCAGAGTCCACGATCCGCGTCCACGCGCTCGCGATCACTTCCGGGCGGGACGCCGTGCTGTCGGGGAGGAACCTCCTGAGTTCGCGCAGGAAGGCGAAGTACTCGGAGGTCGAGAGCCCCTCGGGCGGCAGGATGCGGTCCGTGTCGGGATGCCCGTACGTGAGGCTGCCGGGCTCGATCAGGAAGGCGTGCACGCCCAGGAAGTAGGCGTGGTCCGTCACGGCGAGGAAGTCGAGCGGGGCCCCGGAGATCCGGATCGTCTCGCCGGACGGATGCGGGATCGGCTCGCCCTTGGCGAAGAGATAGGCCTGGTCCGGAGTGGTGCGAACGCTGCCCATGAACGCATCGTGGGAGTACATCGTGTGGATGTGCAGGTCCCCGAAAAGGGCGCGCCGATCGGGCGCGTCCGCATCTTCGGCCAGCGCGGCCGGCGCCGCGGTGAGCAGCGTGGCTACGAGGCAGGCGGTTGTCTTGTTCATGGTGGCTCCCTGTCGTTGAAAAGATGCCGGTCTCCGGCTCAGTTGCCGGGCGCGTACCAGATCGACGAACTCCAGGCCCGTTCCTGGATCGTCGCGGCGAGATCGGGGTTCGGCGGGATGCCGAGACGCAGCGCGTCCCAGGTCGACCAGCGGCAGCTCGGGTTCTCCAGCACGCGCGCGTAGTAGAAGGCGCGCTGTTCCGGGTCGAACGCCGGGTCGGTCCATACCGTGCGCAGTTCGGTGGCTCCCCTGTCGCGGCTGACGGAGCAGTCGGCGAGGTTCACCCGGGCGCCGTTGTCGCCGCAGCGATGCGTGACCAGGTCCGGGGTGAGGCCGTCCGAGCAGGCCACGTCGAACACCCGCTCGCGGCGTTCGCCGTCCTCGATCCAGCCCTTGATCACCTGGGCGCGCTCCAGCCAGCCCGACGCCGGATCGCGCAGCGCGATGACGAGGAAGCTTGGCGCCTTCCCGCGCGCCCGGGGAAGCTCGCCCCCCATCGGTACGCCGTGACGGTACGCCACCGCGATCGGATCTTCGCCGTCGGCCACCGCCCGCTCCAGGCCGAAGCCCCCGAACAACCGCACGCGGATGCGCGGGCCGGACGTGGCGAACGACTCCCGGCGCCGCATGGCGTCGTAGATCGAAGCGCGGGTGTTCTCCTCGGCCCAGACGCCAGCCAGGCCGCCCGTGCCGTGGGTCGCGCGGCGCGGCGTCCAGAAGCCGTCCCACGAGTCGCGGTCCGGACCGTACGCCGAGCCGCGGGACTGCGGGGTGTTCGCCCGGTTGGTGAACATGCGGTCCTCCTCGTACGAACCGGCCGAGACGTGACTGTCGCTCGCCGCCACCACGCCGAGCCGGTACGGATTGAACCCCTTGCGTTCCTCCATCTCGAGTCCGGTCAGCAGGGCGTCGCGCAGGTAGCCCCCCTTGAAGATCGTGATCGGGTCCTTGTTCTCCGCCTTGTTCAGGTAGTACTGCACGATCTGGAAGCCCGCCCACTCGTCGTTCGGCGAGAGGGAAGGGTGAGTCTCGGACGTGCCCTTCTTCTGGGTGAGTTCCATTACCGGTTCGTTGCGCATCCGCGCCGCGGCGAACGCGGCGTCGATGGGTTCCCCCTGCCAGGTCGTCTCGGGAAAGGCGAGGCCGTCGCTCTGGTTCGTGTTGTGGGGAATGGCCATGGCCTCGATGCCGCGCGCGCGGAGCCCGTCCAGCCATGCCCACAGGTCGGCGGGATTGTCCGAATCGAGGGAGCTGAAAGGCCACTCCGGAGCTTCGGAACCCCGGAAGATCACGTTGCGGTGCAGGTGCCGCGAGCCGGGCGACAGCGAGTACTCGTAACCGATCAGGGCCGTGAACCGGCCAGGGTCGTCGTGCCGCTCCGCGGACTCGACGATCTTCCGCCAGGCCCAGGAGATGACGGGCTTGCCGGCGATGTCGGTACCGCTGCCGAGGAATCGCCGCATATCCGCCTGGTAAGCGTAGTACTCGACGAGCGAGAGGGTCTCGTCCGGCACCACGCGGAACGCCTCGGGATGCCCGTAGGTCACGCTGTCCGGATCGAGCAGCGCCGCGTGCACGCCCAGGTACTCGGCATGGTCCGTCACCGCGAGGAAGTCGAGAGGCGCACCCGTCAGGCGGATCATGCTCCCGTCCGGGTGCGGGATCGCCTCGCCTTTCGCGTACCGGTAGGCGTGGTCCGGCGTCGTGCGCACGGTGCCCATGAAAGCGTCGAACGAGTACGTGGTGTGGATGTGCAGGTCGCCGAAGAACGCCGAGCGCTCCGGCGCGTCCACATCGCCCGCGGAAGACCCCGAAGCGAGCAGGGCCAGGACCGCCAGCGCCGTCTTCGTCTTCATCGCTACACCCCTGAATCCCCGACCCCAAAGACCATTAATGCTCCGGCGCGCGACGATTGCAACGTCCGCCTCTCCAGATATATCTGCAAGCGTTGCAATTTGAAAGACTTAAGTATCTTGCGTTATAAGACGTGCGTGAAACTCCAGCAACTCCGGTACATCTGGGAGGTGTCCCAGCACGGCCTGAACGTCTCGGCCACGGCCCAGAGCCTGTACACGTCCCAACCCGGCATCAGCAAGCAGATCCGCCTGCTCGAAGACGAGCTGGGCGTCGAGATCTTCACACGCAGCGGCAAGCACCTGACGCGGGTCACGCCGGCCGGGGAGGCCATCCTGGCGAGGGCGGAACGCATCCTCCACGAGGTGGAGAACATCCGCCAGGCCGCCCAGGAACACCGCAACGAGCGCCGCGGCAGCCTCTCGATCGCGACCACGCACACCCAGGCGCGGTACGCGCTGCCGCCGGTGATCGAGGCGTTTCGCGCCGAGTATCCCGAGGTGGCCCTCCACATGAACCAGGGCACGCCGACCCAGATCGCGGAACTCGCATCGACCGGCAAGGCCGACTTCGCCATCGCGACGGAAGGCATGGAGCATTTCAAGAACCTGGTGATGATGCCGTGCTACGAGTGGAACCGCGCGGTCGTCGTGCCGCGCGGGCACGCCCTGGCGGCGCGCGACCACGTGTCCCTGGCGGACGTCGCCGAACAGCCGATCGTGACCTACGTCTTCGGTTTCACCGGGCGCTCGCGGCTCGACGAGGCGTTCGCGGCCGCCGGGCTGACCCCGAACGTGGTGTTCACGGCGACCGACACCGACGTCATCAAGACGTACGTCCGCCTGGGGCTCGGGATCGGCATCATCGCCGCGATGGCATTCGACCCGGAACGTGACGCGGACCTCGTCGCCATCGACGCGAGCCACCTGTTCCTGCCGAGCCGCACTTACATCGGCGCCCGCAAGGACACGTTCATCCGTCGGTTCATGCTCGACTTCGTGGAACTGTTCGCCGGACACCTGACGCCCGATGTCGTTCGGGCGGCGTTCGGCAACACCGACCGCGCCGCGCGCGAAGACCTCTTCGCCGACATCGAATTGCCGGTGCGGTGATGCCCCGTCGCGGGGACGGATCAGACGAGGTCGAGGTCCGGGTGCGCCCGCAGGAGGTCGCGGGCCTCGTCCAGTTCGGATTCAGGCGTTCGCTCGCCGCCGAACACTTCTCTCACGAACTTTAGATATACCGTGTAAACGGTTGTCTTTTGGTGGTTTCGGACGAGGAAGAACGGAGCTCTAACGACCTCGTGGCGCCGTGCGAGACGCATCCCCTCGGAACCCTCGTCGCGCTCGTCCGCCACGACCACGCGGTGGATGTGTGACATCAGGCCACTGCGCTCCAGGCGTTCCTCGACATCGCGGCACTTGGCGCATGGCTCGCCGGAAGCGAGCACCTTCTTGACGAAGGTGATATCCGGTTGTCCCGTCATGCAACGGCCCGCGCCGGTATGCGGTTCTGCGCGTGCAGCCCGCACTCCTTGTCGTCGTCGTTCTCCCACCACCAGCGCCCCTCGCGCTCGTGCTGGTGGGCGGCGATGGCGCGCGTGCAGGGTTCACAGCCGATGCTGCGCATGCCCCGGTCGTGGAGTGGGTTGTACGGTACGTCGTGCTCGCGGATGTAGGCCCACACGTCCGCGGAACTCCAGTGCGCCAACGGGTTGAACTTCGTGAGGATCCGCCCGGGCGTGGAGAACGCGCCGTCCACCTGCTCGACGGGCAGTTCGGTCCGCGTGACGCTCTGGTCCTGCCGCTGGCCGGTGATCCAGGCATCGAGTTCGCGAAGCTTGCGCCGCAACGGCTGGATCTTCCGGACGGCGCAGCACTCGCCGTGGCCGTCGCGGTAGAAGCTGAACAGCCCCTTGGCGCGCACCAGCCGCTCCAACTCGGCGGCGTCCGGGAACAGCACGTCGATCTCGATGCCGTAGCGTTCGCGGACGGCTTCGAGGAACCGGTACGTCTCGGCGTGCAGGCGGCCGGTGTCGAGGGAGAACACGGTCGCCCGGGTGCCGACGATGCGACTCGCCATGTCCACCAGGACGACGTCTTCGGCGCCACTGAAGGAGATCGCCACGCGGTCGAGGTCGAAGCGCCGGAACGCATCCTCGAGCACCTCGCGCGGATCGGTCCGCACCACCGGTTCGAGGGAGTCGTTGGCCTGCATGGAAGCCGTCCGAAGTTAGGGAGCGCGGAGCCTAGCAGCGTCCCTTCCCGGGAAAAAATACCGTGTCGGCATATGCTTAGCGGCCCGTGCCGTGTCTCGCCGGCACGGCGGCCGAACGCCGGCATAACATGGGCGCCGCAAAACGGCGATGCGGGGAGCGTCGATTGAAAGTCCTGTGCCTGGATCTCGAAGGGGTGCTCGTGCCGGAAATCTGGCACGGGATCGCACGCGCCACGGGCATCGAGACGCTGAAGAAGACGACCCGCGACATCCCCGTCTACGAGGACCTCATGCGCCTGCGCCTCGACACCATCGAACGCCACGCCGTAACGATGGAGACGATACGGCGGACGATCGACGGTCTGGACCCGTTCCCGGGCGCGGACGCGTTCCTGGCCTGGGCGCGCCGGCGTTTCCAGGTGGCGATCCTGTCCGACACGTTCTACGAGTTCGCCATGCCGCTGATGGCGAAGCTCGGCTTTCCGTTACTGCTCTGTCACCGCCTCGTCGTCGAGGACGACCGGATCGTGGGCTACCGGCTGCGCCAGGAACAGGCCAAGGCCGCCTCGGTCCGCGCCTTCCAGTCCCTCGGTTACGAGGTCGTTGCCGTGGGCGATTCGTACAACGACATCGACATGCTCCGGGCCGCCGACCGGGCGTGTTTCTTCCGGGCGCCCGACCGGATCGCGGACGCCCACGGCGACATCCCGCGGTTCGAGACCTACGACGAACTGATGTGCGCGCTGTAGGGGCGGGGCTTCTCCCCGCCCGGGGGTGGTTCGTGCACGATGTCGAGACGGGACGCCACGAGGGCGTCCCCTACAGCGCGAACTGCGCCTCCTCCGTGGAACCGGTGAGGGCCGTCACCGAGGACTGTCCGCCCTGGATGACGTTGGCCACCTCATCGAAGTAGCCGGTGCCGACTTCCTGCTGGTGGCTGACGAAGGAGTAGCCCTGCTCCTGCGCCGCGAACTCCTTCTCCTGCAGCTCGACGTACGCCGACATCTGGCGCTGCACGTAGTCGCGGGACAGTTCGAACATGTTGTACCACATGCTGTGAATACCGGCCAAAGTGATGAACTGGAACCGGTAGCCCATCGCCCCGAGTTCGCGCTGGAACCGGGCGATCGTGCTGTCGTCGATGTGCGCCTTCCAGTTGAACGAGGGCGAGCAGTTGTAGGACAGCAACTGGTCCGGGTACTCCCGGTGAATCGCCTCGGCGAACCGCTTCGCCTCGTCGAGGTCGGGCACGGCGGTCTCGCACCAGATCAGGTCCGCGTAGGGCGCGTAGGCCAGCCCCCGCGCGATCGCCTGGTCGAGGCCGGCCCGCGTGCGGTAGTAGCCTTCCGGCGTGCGCTCGCCGGTCAGGAAGGGGATCTCGCATTCGTCGACGTCGCTGATGACCATGTCCGCGGCATTGGCGTCCGTGCGCGCCATCAGGACTGCCGGGACATCGCACACGTCCGCGGCCAGCCGGGCGGCGATCAGCTTCTGCACCGCCTCCTGCGTCGGGACGAGGACCTTGCCGCCCATGTGGCCGCACTTCTTGACCGAGGCGAGCTGGTCCTCGAAGTGCACGCCGGCGGCGCCCGCGCCGATCATGCTCTTCATCAGCTCGAAGGCGTTCAGCACGCCCCCGAAACCCGCCTCCGCGTCCGCCACGATCGGCGCGTAGAAGTCGATGCCCTCGTCGACGCCGTTCGCCCACTGGATCTCGTCGGCCCGGCGGAAGGCGTTGTTGATGCGGTTCACGAGGGACGGGACCGAGTTCACCGCGTACAGCGACTGGTCGGGATACATCGTCTCCGAAGTGTTGTTGTCCGCCGCGACCTGCCACCCGGACACGTAGATCGCCTTGACCCCGGCCTTGACCTGCTGCACGGCCTGACCGCCGGTGACCGCGCCCAGCGCGTTGATGAAGTCCTCCGTGTGCAGGTACTCCCACAGCTTGTCGGCGCCGTGGGCGGCGAGCATGCTCCGGTGGGGAATCGTGCCGCGCAGGTTGACGACGTCCGCGGCGCTGTAGCCGCGCTTGACGTTCTTCCAGCGCGAGTTCGTCCGCCACTCTTCCTCGAGTTCGCGAATCTGCTCCGGGCGGGTTTTGCGGGGGGTGTAATGCAGTGCCATGGGAGTCTCGTCCGGTTGGAGAAGGCCGCGATTCTAAGGAGCCGATCCCTAAAGAAAAGGGAAAGATCGACAAGTAATACGTTCCCGAAAGGAAACGTTTGGGGCGCTCAGACGAGGTCCAGTTCCATGCGGATGTGCCGGAGCCCGGCTTCGAGGAACGGTTCGCCCACGGCCTCGAAACCCGCCGCCTCGTAGAGGCCGCGCGCCTCCAGTCGCGCGTTCAGCCAGACGGCGCGGTCCCCCCGCGCGCGCGCGCTCGCAAGCGCCGCGTCCAGCAGGCGCCGGCCGATGCCGCCGCGGCGTTCCTTCGCAAGCACGGCCAGCCGCCCGATCTGTCCGTCCGCCAGGAGCCGGCCGGTGCCGACCGCACGCTGGCCTGGCGCGGTCGCCAGGAAGTGCAGCGCGGTTTCGTCCCTGCCGTCTCGCTCGAGGTCCTCCGGGATGCCGTGTTCCTCGACGAAGACGGCCATCCGGATCGCCATGAGCGCGTCCGCGTGACTGCGCCACCGCACCGTCTCGACGGTCACGTCGTCCCGCTCGCCGGCGAGTTGCTCCGTGAGTTCCCGCGCGATCCCGGTGTACCGCGCCGGGGTGAGCGCGCGAAGCGTCTCGCGCATCGCTTCGGGCAGCTCGAGGGCGTCGACGAGCGCGAGGTAGCCCGCCCGATCCAGGCGTTCTCCCCGGGTGAGCTCCTTGAGCCGCTCGTAGGGCTCGTCCATTCCCGCCCGCCGCATGACGGTCTGTACGGCTTCGGCAAGCACCTCCCAGCTTTCCGCGAGGTCGTCCTCAAGGGCGGCGGGATCCACTTCGAGCCGGTCGATGCCGCGCGACGCCGCCACGATGGCGACCAGCGAGTGTCCGAGACAGGTGCCCACGCAGCGCAGCGCCGTGGAGTCGGACAGGTCCCGCTGCCACCGAGACACGGAGAGCTTGCCGCCGAGGTGCCCGAGCAGGGCGTTGGCGATGCCGATGTTGCCCTCGGAGTTCTCGAAGTCGATGGGGTTGACCTTGTGCGGCATCGTGGAGCTGCCGGTCTCTCCCGCCACCCTCCGGCTCCGGAAGTAGCCGAGCGAGATGTACCCCCACGCGTCGCGGTCGAAATCGAGCAGCACCTGGTTGAATCGCGCCAGCGCGTCGAAGTACTCGGCGATGTAGTCGTGCGGTTCGATCTGCGTGGTGTGGGGGTTGTGCTCGAGGCCGAGGCCGTGGACGAAGTCCGCCGACACGGCCGCCCAGTCGACCTCCGGAAACGCCGCCAGGTGGGCGTTGTAGTTGCCGACCGCGCCGTTCGCCTTGCCGAGCACCGGCACGGCCTCGAACGCGCGTAGCTGCCGGCGGAGCCGGGTCACGAAGACGCCCATTTCCTTGCCGACGGTCGTGGGGGAGGCCGGCTGGCCGTGGGTCCTCGCGAGCATGGGCACGGCGGCGTTCGCGAGCGCCAGCCGCCGGATGTCGCCGATCAGCGCGGACATGGCCGGCAGCATGACCTCGCGGCGCGCGCGGAGCAGCATCAGCGCGTACGCGAGGTTGTTGATGTCCTCCGACGTGCACGCGAAGTGCACGTACTCGACGTACGGGGCGAGCCCCTCGAGCGCCGTCAGCCGTTCCTTGACGAAGTATTCGACCGCCTTCACGTCGTGGTTGGTCCGGGCCTCGATGGCCCGGATGCCCTCGGCGTCCGTCACCGTGAAGTCCCGGTAGACCGCCCGGCACGCGTCCTCGCGCCCCGCGTCGAGGGGCGGCAGCTCGGCGATCTCCGGCGTCGCGGCGAGGTGCAGGAACCACTCGATCTCGACCGTGACCCGAAAGCGGATCAGGCCGAACTCGCTGACGAGCGGGGCAAGGGCCTCCACCCGCCCGCGATACCGTCCGTCGAGGGGCGAGACGGCGGTGAGCGACGACAGGGACGTCGCAGCCAGGTCGAACGTCGGGGGAGCCATGATCGACGGTTACTCCTGTCCCGCTTCCGTGGCCACGATCGTGCCGCCGCCGAGGCACCGCTCCCCGTCGTACAGGCAGACGTACTGCCCGGGGGTCACGGCGCGCTGCGGCGTGTCGAACATCACCCGTATCCCGTCCTCGCGGGCCTCCACCCGGCACGCCCGGTCCGGCTGCCGGTAGCGCGTCTTGGCAGCGCAGCGGAGCGGCAGGTCGACGGATTTGAGCCAGTTCATCCCGCGGGCGAGCAGGGCGCGGCTCAGCAGCCGGGACTCGTCCTGGCTGACCACCAGCGCGTTCTCGGCGAGACGCTTCTCCACGACATACCAGGGCGCCTCGGGAAACCCGGCGCGGCCGCCGATACCGAGCCCCTGCCGCTGCCCCAGCGTGAACCAGGCGAGGCCGGGATGCTCGCCGACGATGTCGCCTTCGGTGTCTACGATCGGCCCGGGACGTCGCGGGAGATAGCGGGCGAGGAAATCCGCGAAACGCCGCTCGCCGATGAAGCAGATGCCCGTGCTGTCCTTCTTGTCGTACACGGGCAGGCCCGCGGCCTTCGCAACCTTGCGCACGGCCGGCTTCCGGAGGCCCCCGAGCGGGAACAGGCACCCGTCGAGCCGCTCCGCCGGCACGGCCTGCAGGAAGTAGCTCTGGTCCTTGTTCCCGTCGATCCCCTTCAGCAGCGCGAACTCCCCGTTCACCCGGCCCGAGCGCGCGTAGTGGCCCGTCGCGACGCGCTCCGCGCCGAGCAGCCGCGCGTAGTCCAGGAACACCTTGAACTTGATCTCGCTGTTGCACAGGACGTCGGGATTCGGGGTGCGTCCCGCGGCGTACTCGCAGAGGAAGCGCTCGAAGACGTTGTCCCAGTACTCGGCCGCGAAGTTCGCCTCGCGGAGCGGGATGCCCAGCCGGTCGCAGACCCGCGCAGCGTCCTCGAAGTCGGCCTGCGCCGTGCAGTACTCCTCGCCGTCGTCCTCTTCCCAGTTCTTCATGAACATGCCTTCCACCGCGAGGCCGCGCTCCTTGAGCAGCAGCGCCGCGACGGCGGAGTCGACCCCGCCCGACATGCCCACGATCACCGTTGGCGCCACTGGCCGGCCCCCGCGGATGCGATGCTTCGAATTGTACCGCCTCGCTGCCGCGCCACGCGGTTGCATGGGGGGCGGGGCGGGAGTGTAATCGCGTGCATGCCACCGGCCCGAAAAGAGAGGCGTCTGACGCACATTGACGACGACGGCGCGGCCCGCATGGTCGACGTGTCGGACAAGTCGGTGACGGAGCGGGAGGCCCGCGCCGAGGCGACGGTCGTGATGGCGGCGGCGACGCTCGACGAGATTCGCGCTGGCGGAATGCCCAAGGGCGACGTGCTGGCCGTCGCCCGGGTGGCGGGGATCCAGGCGGCCAAGCGGACGAGCGACCTCATCCCCCTGTGCCACCCGCTACCGCTCGCGAGGGCGTCCGTCGAGTTCGAGCCGGCGGGTACGGACCGCCTGCGGATCTCGGCCTCCTGCAAGGTCCTCGGCCGCACCGGGGTCGAGATGGAGGCGCTCACCGCGGCGGCCGTCGCCGCGCTGACGGTCTACGATATGTGCAAGGCCATCGATCGGGGCATGCGCATCGAGCGCGTCGAACTCGTGCGCAAGTCCGGAGGGCGGAGCGGCACGTGGGAGCGGTGACCGTCCGCGTCCTGTTCTTCGCCTCCCTGCGCGAAGCGGTCCACGAGGACGCGCTCGACCTCAGCCTGCCGTCCGGCGCGACGGTCGCCGACCTGCGGGCCGTCCTCGGCGAGCGGCTCTCGGGGGAGGGCGCACGCGCCATCGCGGACGGGGACGTACGGGTCGCGGTCAACCAGCGCCTCCTGCATTCGGCGCAGACGCGGCTCGCGGCCGGCGACGAGGTGGCGTTCCTGCCGCCGGTGACCGGAGGCTGACGTGACCGTCTCCATACGCGTGCAGCGGGAGGACTTCTCGCTGGCGGACGAGTGGACGGCGCTGCGCGCGCGCACCGGGACAGGCTCCGGCGCCATCGCGGCGTTCGCCGGTCTCGTGCGCGAGGACGCGCGTGGCGGACCGACCGAGACCCTGTTCCTCGAGCACTATCCCGGGATGACCGAGTCGAGCATCGCCGACATCGTCCGCGAGGCGGAGGAGCGCTGGCCCCTCGACGATGTCGTGATCGTGCACCGGGTCGGCGAACTCAAGCCCGGCGACCAGATCGTCCTGGTGCTGGTCGCCTCCGGGCATCGCGCGGCCGCGTTCGCCGCCTGCGAGTTCCTGATGGACTACCTGAAAACCCGGGCGGTGTTCTGGAAGAAGGAGACGCGCGGCGCGGCGTCCGAGTGGATCCGCTCCACGGAGGATGACTTCGAGCGCGCGGCGTCCTGGTCGGAGCCGGGCGCGGCGGGGGACTGACCCCGCGCGACGGCCCCGCCGCGGGGGACCGTCAGGGACGGCGATGTATAATCCGCCGTTCGCCCTTCCCCCTTTTCTATGGAGTGCCGATGGCGTACGAACACATCGTCGTGCCCGATGACGGAGACAGGATCACGGTCGCCGAGGACGGCAGCCTCAACGTCCCCGACCGCCCGATCATCCCGTTCATCGAGGGTGACGGCATCGGCGTCGACATCTCGCCCGTGATGATCGACGTGGTCGACGCGGCGGTGCTGCGGAGCTACGGCGGACGCCGTTCCATCGCGTGGATGGAAGTGTACGCGGGGGAGAAGTCGCTCTCCCTCTACGGGGACGACGAGTGGCTGCCCGAGGAGACGCTGGACGCCCTCCAGTCCTTCCTCGTCGCCATCAAGGGACCGATGACCACCCCCGTCGGCGGCGGTATCCGCTCGCTGAACGTCGCCATCCGCCAGCTCCTCGACCTGTATGTCTGCCAGCGGCCCGTCCGGTGGCTGAGCGGGGTGCCAAGCCCCGTCGTGGCCCCGGAGAAGACGGACATGGTCATCTTCCGGGAGAACACGGAAGACATCTACGCGGGCGTCGAGTGGGAAGCCGACAGCGCCGAAGCCAACCGCGTCATCGACTTCCTGCGGGAGGAGATGGGCGTACGGAAGATCCGTTTCCCCGAGCGCTGCGGGATCGGCGTCAAGCCGATCTCCGTCGAAGGCACGCAGCGCCTCGTGCGCAAGGCCCTGCAGTACGCGATCGCGGAGGACCGGACCTCCGTGACCTTCGTCCACAAGGGCAACATCATGAAGTTCACCGAGGGCGCCTTCAAGGACTGGGGCTACGCGCTCGCGGCCTCGGAGTTCGGCGCGACCCCCCTGGACGGGGGCCCGTGGCAGACCCTGACCAACCCCCGTACGGGCAGGGAGATCGTCGTCAAGGACATGATCGCGGACGCCATGCTGCAGCAGATCCTGACGCGCCCCGACGAGTACGACGTGATCGCGACGATGAACCTGAACGGCGACTACCTGTCGGACGCGCTCGCCGCGCAGGTGGGCGGCATCGGCATCGCCCCCGGCGCCAACATCGGGGACACCGTCGCGGTGTTCGAGGCCACCCATGGCACGGCGCCGAAGTACGCGGGGCAGAACAAGGTCAACCCGGGATCCCTGATCCTCTCGGCCGAGATGATGCTGCGGCACCTGGGGTGGCGGGAGGCTGCGGACCTGATCGTGGCCGGCATGGAGGCCGCGATCACGGACAAGACCGTGACCTACGACTTCGAGAGGCTGATGGACGGGGCCTCGCTCCTGAGCTGTTCCGGGTTCGGTGCGGCCGTGATCGGGAAGATGGCCGCCTGACGCCCCGCGTGCGCGCCCGCGGAGCCCGGACGTCAGGGGCCGGACTCGGCGGCGTCGTCTCCAGCTGCGGCTTCGTCTTCAGGTCCCGTTTCGCCTTCCGCCAACCGGATGTTGATGGCGTGCGGGCCCTTGGGGCCTTCCTGAACGTCGAAGTCCACCCGCTGTCCCGCCCGGAGGGTCTTGTACCCGGCCATCTGGATGGACGAGTAGTGTACGAAGAGGTCGCCCCCGCCTGACTCGGACAGGACGAAACCGTACCCCTTGGCATTGTTGAACCACTTGACCGTGCCCGTAGCCACCCGGTCCACCTTTGCCGGAGGAGCGCTTGATACAACCGCGCGGGAAACGGCGGTTTCTACAATCCTGACAGGCGTTTGTCAACTTCATCCACCGCCACGGGTGCACGTCAAAATTGTGGCGATCTTGGTCTTGGCTGCGGTGCGTTTGCGTT
>JAPPHP010000212.1:0-5970 GCA_028821035.1 Gammaproteobacteria bacterium
GGAACACCGATGGCGAAACCGTCCGGGTCACGCTGCGGCGCCGGTGGCCGGCGCTGCAGGAGACGGCCGAACTCCGGCGCGGCGCGGCGGGCGTCCTGCTCGAACACCTGCTCGGACGCCTGCCGGCGGGCAAGCAGGGGACCGACCTCCTGGCGGAGACGACGTTCGGCAGGCTGCGCGCCGCCCTCGGGGAGGACCTGGCCCTGCGCGCGGAGAACCGCGACCTCGTCAAGCTGTGCGACCGCGCCCTGATCTGGCTGCACGAGCAGGAGGTGATCCGGCTGAACAAGGGTCTCGCGGTGTTTCGTCCCGCGATGACCGTTCGTCTTGCCGAAGGCCCGGGTTCAGGCCGTCGGCGGGGCTTCGCGGGCACGGATTTCGAACCCCTGGCGCTGCACTATCGGGAGCAGGGACTGCAGATTCACGTCATGGCGGAGTACGCCGCGCGGGGACTGTCCGCCATGGCGGACGCGGTGCGGCTCGCGATGGACTACTTCGCCCTGGAGCGGGACGCCTTCGTCGCGCGCTGGCTGCCCGAGGTCGACACGACGTTGCAGACGACGCCGGAGGCGTGGCGGGCCATCGTGGAGGAGCTGAGCCCGGAGCAGCGGCGCATCGTCGCGGACGAGCGCGACGCGGCCAACGTGCTGGTCCTGGCCGGGCCAGGTTCCGGGAAGACGCGCGTCCTGGTGCACCGGATCGCCTGGCTGGTGCGGGTGCGCCGGGAGAACCCGCGCGGGATTCTCGCGCTCGCCTACAACCGCCACGCGGCCGTCGAGATTCGCCGCCGCCTCGCGGATCTGGTCGGTGACGATGCGCGGCGCGTGACCGTGATGACCTGCCATGCGCTCGCGATGCGCATGGTGGGGGCAAGCTTCGCGGGCATGGCCGCGCGGCCGGACGCGGACCGCCAGGAACACGCCTTCGCCGCGGTGCTGCGGGAGGCCACGGCGCTGCTGCGTGGCGACGGGTTGGCTCCGGAAGAGGCGGACGAGCAGCGCGAACGCGTGCTCGCGGGGTTCCGGTGGATCCTGGTGGACGAGTACCAGGACATGGACCGGGACCAGTACGAGCTCATCGCGGCCGTCGCGGGGCGCGCACTCGAGGATCCGGACCGCAAGCCGAGCCTTTTCGTCGTCGGCGACGACGACCAGAACATCTATGGCTTCGCCGGCGCATCCGTTGAGTACATCCGGCGCTTCGAGGAGGACTACGGGGCCGAGCGCGCGTGGCTCACGGAGAACTACCGTTCGACGGCGCATATCGTGGCGGCGTCGAACGCGTTCATCGCCCGCGCGCGGCAACGCATGAAGCGAGACCGTCCGCTGGTCGTGGATCGCGTGCGCCGCAAGGAACCGTCGGGGGGCGCCTGGCAGGATCTCGATCCGGTCGCGGAAGGGCGCGTGCAAATGCTGCCGGCGGGTACGGACGCGGCGACGCAGGCGGTTGCCGCCGTGGCCGAGTTGCGGCGCCTCGAGGCGCTCGCGGCCGGCGAGTGGAACTGGCGCCGATGCGGAGTCATCGCCCGGCGCTGGGAGACGCTCGACCCGGTCCGGGGCCTCTGTGCGTTGCATGCCATCCCCGTGCAGGTGGCGAAGGCGGATGTCGGCTACTTCTGGCGGCTTCGGGAGACGCGCCGCTTGCGGGACTGGGTGGGCGAGCGACCCCGCCGCCTAGTGGACGCGGCCGCGCTCGAGCGCGCGCTGGAGGCTTGGGGGGAGGACTCGCCGGACGGCGAGTGGATGCGTGTCCTGCGTGAAGCGGTCGCGGACTTTCGTCTGGAGTGGGGCGAGGCCGAGATGCCGGCGGAGGGTTTCCTCGACTGGCTCGCGGAATGGGGCCGTGAACTGCGGCGCCGCCAGACGGGCCTGCTGCTGCTGACCGCGCA
Organism: Gammaproteobacteria bacterium; assembly: GCA_028821035.1. GTDB lineage: Bacteria > Pseudomonadota > Gammaproteobacteria > Pseudomonadales > Azotimanducaceae > VXNE01. The sequence goes on from JAPPHP010000212.1 coordinate 1,889, forward strand.
CCGCGCCAAGGGCCTCGAGTTCGATCACGTGATCGTCCTGGACGGCGACTGGCGGGGGACGGGTGCGGGCGAGGACGCGGACGCCTGGCGGCGCCTGCAGTACGTGGCCATGACCCGGGCGAGGAAGACCCTGGCGCTGACCCGCCTTGCGCCGGGCGCGGGCGTGCCGGGAAAACGCCCGCTCGAGCTGCGCGATGCCGATGCGACGTGGACGCTTCCCGAGTGGCGGGACAACGGCGCGGTGCTGACACGCGCACCCGGTGCGCCGGCGCGCGTGCCGGCACAAACCCGGCGCCGTTTCGAGACCCTCTCGCTCGCGGACGTGAACCTGAGCTTCGCGGGCAGGAGACCGCCGGCCAATCCGATCCACGCGGACATCCGGCGACTGACGCCGGGTGACCCGCTTGTCGTTCTCACGGACCGGGCTCCCTGGGAACTGGCGACGGTCGGAGGCAGGACGGTGGGCCGCCTGGCGGAGGACTACCGGCCGACGGGCGCCCCGCGCTCCGCCAGGGTCCACGCGATCGTGACCTGGGGGAGGCAGGACAGCGAGCCGCGGTACCACGGCGGTCTGCGCTGCGAGCGGTGGGAGGTGGTGGTGCCGGAGTTCGTCTTCGAAACGGGTCCGTAGCTCGCGCCCCGGCGCGGTACGAGGGGTATCCTCATGCGCTGGGCAAGGAGTACCCCCAGGATCCGGATGACCGACATCGCGTCCTTCGTCGCCGCGCTTCCCAAGGCGGAGTTGCACCTGCACATCGAGGGCACCCTCGAGCCGGAGCTGGCCTTCGCGCTCGCCGAACGCAACTCCATACGGCTGCCGTACGAATCGGTGGACGAACTGCGTGCCGCCTATCGCTTCTCGAACCTGCAGGACTTCCTCGACGTCTACTACGCCACGTCGAGCGTGCTCGTCGAGCGCGGCGACTTCCGCGACCTGACCTGGGCTTACCTCGAGCGTGCGCACGCCGATAACGTCCGCCACGCCGAGATCTTCTTCGATCCGCAGACCCACACGGCCCGGGGCGTCCCGTTCGGGGCGGCGGTCGAAGGGATCTGCGAGGCACTCGACGAGGCGCGCGCCCGGCTCGGGCTGACGTCGCGCCTGATCCTCTGCTTCCTGCGCCACCTCGACGAGGCGGCGGCGTTCGAGACCCTCGAGGCCGCCATGCCGTACCGCGAGCACATCGCCGGTGTGGGTCTCGACTCCGGGGAGCGCGGCAATCCGCCGCGCAAGTTCGCCCGGGTCTTCCGGCGCGCCCGGGAGGCGGGTTTCGTGCCTGTCGCGCACGCGGGGGAGGAGGGCCCTGCCGCGTATGTGCGCGAAGCGCTCGACGTGTTGCGGGTAACGCGCATCGACCACGGCAACAGCGCCCTCGACGATCCGGAACTGGTCGCCGAACTGGTGGCGCGCCGGGTGCCGCTGACGCTGTGCCCGCTGAGCAACCTGAGGCTCTGCGTGGTGGACGATCTCGCGTCCCATCCGCTGCGCCGGATGCTCGAGCAGGACCTGCTCGTGACCGTGAACTCGGACGATCCGGCGTACTTCGGGGGGTATGTCAACGCGAACTACGTGGCGGTGGCGGAGGCGCTCGGCCTGAGCGCGGCGGAACTGTTGCGGCTCGCACGCAACTCCTTCGAGGCGTCCTGGCTCGACGCGCGGGACCGCGGGAAGCGGATCGACGAACTCGCCGCGGTGCCGGTCGCATGAGCGACATCCTGTACCGTTCCGCCTTCGCCGTGGCTGCGGACATCAAGCGGGGCGCCCTGACTTCGAGCGACGTGCTCGCGTTCTTTCTTGACCGGGTGGACCGGTTCACCTGGGGCCGCTGCACGGGGTGCCGCTGACGATCAAGGACGCCTACCTCACGGAAGGGATCGTCAGCGCCGACGGCATGCCGGAGTACCGCGACAACGTGCCCACGCGCAACTCGGACGCCGTGCAGCGGTACGTCGAGGCCGGGGCCATCGTGTTCGGCAAGACGAACACCCCGTACGCGAGCGGCGACTGGCAGAGTTTCAACGCGCTGTACGGGACCACCGGCAATCCCTGGGACCCGGCGCGCACCTGCGGAGGCTCTTCGGGCGGAGCCGGCGCGGCGCTCGCTGCCGGCATGACCCCGCTCGAGCTGGGCGGCGACATCGGCGGCTCCATCCGGATCCCGTCCCGTTTCAACGGCGTGTTCGGCCACAAGCGGAGTCACGGCATCGTTTCGCAGCGCAACGTGGTGGACTGGCAGGAGCAGATCGGAGAACAGGATCTCTGGGTGGTCGGTCCGATGGGGATCACGGCCCGCGACCTGCGCGACGCCCTCCGGCTCCTCGTGGGCGCGACGGCCGAGAAGGCGATCGCGTGGCGGGTGGAGCTGCCCGCGGCGCGGACGACGGACGTGACGAAGCTGCGCGTGGCCACGTGTTTCGAGCGCCCCGGCTACCCGGTGGATGCCGAAGTCCTGGCGCTGCTCCAGGGCGTGGCGCGGACGCTCGCCGAGTGCGGTGCGCGGGTAGACCACGACATCCTGCCGGACATCGACTTCGACGAGAACTTCAGCCTTTACCTGCAGCTCATGTACGCGCACATGAGTGAGGACACGCCCGAGGAGGTGCGGCGGAGCATGGCCGAGTTGCTCCGGCCGCTGGCTCGCGGGGATGAGATCGTCGCCTCGATGGGCAGCTCGCTCACCCGGTGGCTGACCGTACACGAGCGGCGCCTGCAACTGCAGCGGAAGTGGCTCGAGTTCTTCGAGGACTACGACGTGCTGCTCGCCCCCGTGCTGCCCCGGCCGGCGTTCCGCCACGACGAGGCCCCGATGGGGAAGCGGACGTGGGCGATCGGCGGCGTCGAGCGCGTCATGATGTTCGATGTGCTCTTCTGGGCGGCCTTCTCGCTCGTCACCTACCTGCCCTCGACCGTGGCCCCGGCGGGGCGCACAGGGCAGAACCTCCCCGTCGGGGTCCAGATCGTCGGCCCGTACCTGGAAGACGAGACACCGCTCGCGGTGGCGGCGATGCTCGAGGAGCATTGCGCCGCATTCGAGCCGCCGCCGGGCTACGGGTAAGGGCCGGGCTCGGCGACCCGCGAAGCGGTAAGATGCCCACCCCCCGCGGGTCGCGGCGTGCGCGAGCCCTGTCGTTGGAGAGCCACATGGACACGGGCCAGCGCGCCACCCTGGACGCCCCGGACCTCGCGACGCAACCTGTCTCGGTGACGCGCAAGATGGCGGCGGCCTTGCCGGAACTGCGTCGCGCGGCGGAGGCGAGTGGGCTCACCATCCACCACCTCGGCGCCGGCTATCCGAACCCCGAAGTCACGGACCCCCGCGGATTCCTGGCCGATGAGGCCGCGTTCTACGACCACCTGCGCGCGCGGGAGGGTATCAACGATCCGGACGCGCTCCCGGAGTTCCTGCGGGAATCCTACGCCTACACGGACACGCTGGGGCCGGTGGGACCGCGGGAGTCCTTCGCGCGGGTCTACGGCGCGGACTGGGACGTAGAGATCGATCCGGGGCGGCTGATCCCCACGGTCGGGGCAACCGGCGGCATCAGTCTCCTGTGCTCCCTGTTCGAGCGGCCTGGCCGCCCGGTCGCATACGTGACGGACGCGCCTACGTACGCGGGGTTTCTCGCACGGGCGACGCTCTGCCGGCACGCGCGGATCTTCAGCGTGGACATGGACGCGGAGGGACCGGACCCGGAGCGCTTCCGGGCGGCGATCGCGGAGGCCCGGGCCGAGGGGTACTTCGTCCCGTTCTACTACACCGTCCCCGACGGCCACAATCCGGCCGGTTTCTCGTTCAGCGCGCGTTGCCGGGAGGAGATCCTCGAGATCGCGCGGGAGGAGGGCATCCTGATCGTGGAGGACGCGCCGTACGTGTACATCAGCTACGCGGACGCCGGGGCGCGGCCGAAGCCCTTCGTATCCCTCGACCCGGCGCGCACCGTGCATCTCTTCACGGGTTCCAAGATCGGCCTGCCCGGCCCGCGGGTCGGCTTCGTCTACACCGAGGCGGAAATCGCGATCGAGGGCGGGCGCCGGGAGTCGCTCACGAACCTGCTGCTCACGGAGGCGAGCGCGGACATCC
>JAPPHP010000212.1:5980-13004 GCA_028821035.1 Gammaproteobacteria bacterium
CGAAGCTCGCCGTGTACCGGGAGAACCGGCAAATCATGCTGGACGGCCTCGAGGCGCGTCTCGGCGCCTGGCCCGACCGCTTCCGCTGGACGGTGCCGGAAGCCGGCTTCTTCACGGTCTTCCGGTTCCTCGACCCGGACACCGTCACCGACGACGCCTTCGTGGAGCGTCTCGTCGCGCGCTACGGCGTGGTCGTGATCCCGATGTACGACTTCTATCCGCCAGACGCCCGGCAACGCGATCCGCGCGCGGGGCTCGACGAACTCAGGCTGTCGTTCTGCTTCACGGAACGAACGGGGCAGGCGCGGGTAGCGGACCTGACCGCGGCCGTCGAGGCCTTCACGCACGCCGTCCTGGCCGAGTCGGGCCTCGGCTGAACGCCCGATGATGACGGTTGAGCATCCCGGACCGGTTGCCCCGGGCGAGCGCATTGAGGCCCTCGACGTGCTGCGCGGCTTCGCACTGCTCGGCATCCTGCTGCTCAACATCATCGGGTTCGGACTGCCGTTCGTTTCCTACCTGAACCCGGCCGCCGACGGCGCCACGCAGGGCGTGAACTTCGGCGTGTACGTCACCGTGGACGTTTTCTTCGAAGGGGCCCTGCGGGCGCTCTTCTCGATGCTGTTCGGCGCCGGGGTGTGCCTGTTCGCCGCGGGCAGGGGCGCGGGACCGTACTACCGGCGTCAGCTTCTGCTGCTGCTCTTCGGGCTGTTCGACGCGTTCGTGCTGCTCTGGACCGGCGACATCCTGGTGCCGTACGCCCTCGCGGGACTCGTCCTGTACTTCGCACGCAACTGGCGCCCGCGCTCGCTCTACATCGCGTCGGGCGTGGTCTTCACGTACCTGGCTCTCCTTTACGCCCTCATCCTGGTGTCGCTCGGCGTGCTGGCCGAACAGGCCGGCGAGATCCAGGCGCGGGTCGCGGCGGGCGAGGCCGTGACGGCGGCGGAGCGGGGGCTGCTCGCCCAGTACGTCGAGATGTCGTTCACGGTTCATCCGCCGCCGCAGGAACTCGCGCGGGAGATCGCGTCGTGGCGGGGGACGTACGCGGAGTCCTTCGCCGCCAATGCCGCCGGGCTGCTCGGTTCGACCTATCCGACCAATCTGCCGCTGGTCGTGTTCTGGGATGCGCTGGCGGGCATGCTGCTCGGGATGGCGCTGTTCAAGAGTGGCGTCCTGCAGGCGCAGCGGTCCCCGCGGTTCTACGGCGTCCTCGCCGCGACGGGCCTGACCGTCGGTCTTGCCGTCAACGTCGTCGAGGTCGGCCTGCGGGCGGGCACGGGCTTCGACACGCAGTGGCTGCCGAGTTTCTCGTCGCCGCTGTATGACCTGGGCCGGATCGCCATGGGCCTCGGCTATCTCGGCCTCGTGATGCTCGTCTGTCAGCGCGCCCTCTGGGTGGCGGCCCGGCGCGCGCTGTCGGCGGTAGGCCGCATGGCGCTGACGAACTACCTGATGCAGAGCCTCATCTGCCTGTTCGTCTTCCACGAGATCGGCCTCGGTTGGTGGAGCGAACTCGAGCGCTACCAGCTCTACTTCGTGGTCGCCGCCGTGTGGGCGTTCCAGGTGGCGGTGAGCCTCTGGTGGATGGGCCGGTATCGCTTCGGGCCGATGGAGTGGCTGTGGCGCGCGCTCACGTACGGGCGGCTGCCGCCGAACAGGCCGGGGGCGGCGCGATGATCCGGTGGCCGGGTCGCGAGCCACGTCCGGCCGGCCGTCCCGCGGCGTGGTGACCGGCAATATGGACATCGCGCGGGCGGCGGCACGGCGCCTCGAACACTTCGACCGGCGCGTGCCGGATCCGGCCGCGGTGGTGGCGGACCCGGAGCAGGGTTACGCGATCCAGGCAGAAGTCGCGCGGTTGCGGCAGCAGCGGGGGGAGAGCGTCATCGGCTACAAGGTCGGATGCACGTCGGCCGCGACGCAGCGGCTGATGGGCATCGACAGCCCGATCTTCGGGCGGCTGTTCGAAGGGGAGCGCTGGTCCTCCGGCGTGGTGCTGTCGCGGGAGCGGTTCCTGCCGTTGGCGTTCGAGGGCGAGCTCGCGGTGCGCCTTGGTGCGGACCTGCCAGGGAAGGCCGACGGCGAGACCGTGCTGGCATGCGTCGAGAGCGTGTTCGCGGTCATCGAGCTACATCACTTCCCGTACAGGGAGGGGGGCCCTTCGGCCGCGGAACTCATCGCGAGCAACGGGGTGCACGCGGGTTTCGTCGTCGCGGACGGCGGCGCGAAGCTGGATCCCGGTCCGACCAGCCTCTCCATCGAGATCGACGGGCGGGCAGCGGCGGCGGTGTCGGGACCGGAGCTGACGCGCGCGGTGGCGGCCTCGCTCACGTGGCTGGCCCGCGAACTGCCGTCGCGCGGGGAGCGGCTGCGGGGCGGCGACACTATCCTGTGCGGGACCGTGGCCCCGCTCTTGCCGGCGCCCGAAGCACGGGAGGTCAGCGTAACGACGGACCGCTTCGGCTCCGTCCGGTGCGGCTTCGAGTAGGCCGCCGGGGCGGTCGCCTGGCGCCGTTCTGCTTGCCTGCGGCCCTTGTGCTGGCGTCAGGCCGGCACGCGCCGGGCCCGCAAGCCGACGCGCCAGTCGCCGTCCGGGGCTTCGCAATCGTCGGACGCGTAGTGCGTCGAGATCGCGCGGCGAAAGGCATCCGTCCGGTTGTGCCCGGAACCGTGGATCAGCAGCGGGTGGAAGAGCAGCGTGTCGCCGGCGTCCATCTCGACATGGACACGTTCGCCCACGGCGCTCTCGCCCACGCCGTAGAAGCCGGCGTTCAGGTGTTCCCAGTCCGGATACCGGTGTTCGAGGAGAGGGCCCCGGTGGCTGCCGGGCACGACGGCAAGGCAGCCGTTGTCCGGGTGCGTCGCCGTAAACGCTGTCCAGGTGCCGACGATCTTCTCCGGCGGGCGCATCGGGAAGTAGTGCAGGTCCTGGTGCAGCGGATGGCGCCCGTCGACCCCCGGGGGCTTGTTGAAGATGTTGGTGACGACGGTGTAGATGTCGTCCCCGATGAGGCTCCGTACCGCGGCCAGCAGCGCGGGTTCGGTGACGTAGCCGAAGAGGGTGGCGTCCTCCTCGAACTGCAGGAGCTTGTTCACCGCGTGCACGGCGGTCTCGGGCTCCACCGTCCCGTCGATGACCATGACGTCGCGCATGATCCGCATGCCCGGCGTGGGGGGCACGGCCCCGCTCGCGAAGTCCAGGAAGCGCTCCTCGTAGGCGCGCAGGCGGTCCTCCGGGACGAGTCCGGGCAGGAGCAGGAAACCCTGCTCGTCGTATTGCCGGATCTGGTCAGTCGTCAGTTGCATCGCGGTGCGTATGAAAGCGGAATCTCGGGTGTTGCGCCAGTCGCTGTCCGGCATGGCTCGCACCAGGAACCGGTCGAACCGCGGAACCGTGAACGCGGTGTCGCCGTGGTTCGGACTCCACACCATGCCTTTCGAGATCAGGTTGCTGCGCGTCGGTCCGAGGGAAGGCGACTGCTTGCCAGGACGGCCGCGATGTCGCCCGACCGGTGCGGTCCCGCCCCCGAGTTCGGCCATCGCGCGCAGGTATCGCTTCTCGGCCGGGGTCAACCGGTCGAAACGGACGCGGAAGAAGCCCTCGTCCAGCGCGGCGAACGCCAGCACGGACCCGCGTTCGACGTCGTCGACGCCGATGGGCGAGCTGTCGGCCGCTTCCCCAGGCGTGCTTCCCCCATTCCTGCAGGAAGTACGGGTAGCCGTGGGTCTCCCGCACGATGCGGTCCAGGGCTGGCTCCTCGATCTGGATGCCCTCCGCCAGGGCCGGCAGCTTCACGAGGCGGAATGACCCCGGAACCCGGGATTCGTTCGAGACCGCGTCGTAACATTCTGCGCCCGACAGTTCCTGCGTCCCACCGGACGCGACAGACTCGACAGATCAGGAGGTTTGCGTGGCGAAGTCGAAGATCGCCTCCACCGTACTGCCGGCCGTGCTCGCGGCCGGCGCGGCGGCGGAGGATCCCTGGCTCTGGCTCGAGGACGTGAGCGGGGAGGCACCCCTGGCCTGGGTCGGGGAACGCAATGCGCTGACGGTGGAGGGTTATGCGCAGGGCGCGGCGTTCGCTGCCGCACGCGATCGCTTCAAGGCGATCCTCGATTCGGACGACCGTATCCCGTACGTCTCGAAGCATGGAGACGCCTGGTACAACTTCTGGCGCGACGAACGGAACCCCAGGGGCATCTGGAGGCGCACCACCCTCGAGGAGTACCGCAAGGAGTCTCCGGCGTGGGAGGTCGTCCTCGATGTCGACGCGCTGGCGGAAGCGGAGGGGGAGAACTGGGTGTTCAAGGGCGCGGAGTACCGCCGTCCCGACTTTCGACGCTGCCTGGTCATGCTGTCGCGGGGCGGGGCGGACGCCGTGGTCGTGCGCGAGTTCGACCTCGTGGAGAAGGCGTTCGTCGAGGACGGGTTCTTCCTCCCGGAAGCCAAGAGCGGCGTGGACTGGGCCGGTCCCGACCGGCTGTTCGTCGGGACGGACTTCGGTCCGGGTTCGATGACGGAGTCCGGCTATCCGCGCATCGCGAAGGTCTGGGAGCGGGGCACGCCGCTCGCGGATGCCACGGTCCTCTTCGAGGGCGCGGTGGAGGACGTCAGCGTGAGCGCGTGGGCGGACCTCGGCGAGTACCCGCGCGAGTTCGTCGGACGCGCGATCGACTTCTGGAACAGGGAGACGTACCTCTACCGGGACGGGGAGACCGTGCGCATCGACGCGCCGACGAGCGCCAACGTCTCGGTGTTCCGGGAGCGCCTGTTCATCCGGCTGACGCAGGACTGGACCGTCGGCGGGGAGGTGTACGCGGCGGGGAGCTTCCTGGCGGCGGACCTCGAGGAGTTCCTCGGGGGGAACCGCACGCTCGAGACCCTGTTCGCTCCAACCCCGACGGTGTCCCTCGAAAGCGTCTCGCTGACGCGCAATCACGTGATCCTGACCCTGCTCGACAATGTCGTGTACCGGCTTGTTGTGCTCACTCCGGGCCCAGAGGGCTGGCGGCGCGCCGCGATGCCCGCGGGGGACGGTTACGACTCGGCGTATGCGGAGGCGGTGGACCGGGAAACCAGCGACGCGTACTTCCTGCACATCAACGGCTACCTGACGCCGCCGACGCTGGCATACGGAGAACTCGGGCCGGCGGGTGGCGGAGCGGATCGGGCGAGGGTGCTGAAGACCACGCCGGCGCTGTTCGACGCTGCGGGTCTCGAAGTGACGCAGCACTTCACCGACTCGGCGGACGGGACGCGCGTACCGTACTTCCAGGTGCGCCCGGCCGGCAGCGACGGGCCGGGCCCGACGTTGCTCTATGGCTATGGCGGCTTCGAGATCTCGATGACCCCGGGCTACCAGGCGCTGACGGGGGCGGGCTGGCTCGAAGCTGGCGGCACGTATGTCGTCGCCAACATCCGTGGCGGGGGCGAGTTCGGACCGTCGTGGCATCGCGCCGCCCTGAAGGAAAACCGTCCGCTCGCGTTCCAGGACTTCGCCGCGGTCGCCGAAGACCTCCTCCGCCGGGAGGTCACGACGCCGCGTCAGCTCGGCATCATGGGCGGCAGCAACGGCGGACTCCTGATGGGCAACATGCTCACCTGGCGCCCGGAGCTCTTCGGCGCTGTCGTCGCCCAGGTGCCCCTGTTCGACATGCGCCGCTACCACGAACTGCTGGCCGGGGCGAGCTGGATGGCCGAGTACGGCGACCCGGACGTTCCTGAGGAGTGGGCGTTCATCCGCGGCTTCTCGCCATATCACAACGTCGGCCCGGGGGCGGACTACCCGCCGGTCCTGGTCACGACGTCCACGCGCGACGACCGCGTCCATCCCGGCCACGCCCGGAAGATGGTGGCCAAGCTCACCGCGATGGGGCACGGCGTGGACTACTACGAGAACGTGGAAGGTGGGCACGCGGGCGCGGCGGACAATGCGCAGAGCGCCTTCATGTGGGCGCTCGCCTACGGATTCCTGTGGCGGCACCTGGGAGGGGAGCACGGCAAAAGCGCGGAGTAGGCGGTGCGCGGTGCCTGCGCTTGCCGTCCCCCGGGCTTGTTGATAGCGTCGGTCCCCTTGCGCGCAACGGACTCAAACGCGGATATGGCGCCATCGATCAGACGATTCCGGCCTGGTGACCCGCCCGCGGCCATCGCGGCGGAGATCCGGGAGAATGGCCTCGCCATGGTCGAGAATCTCCTGGATCCCGAAGCGATGGACGTGCTCGTGGCCCGGGTCACGCCGGCGCTGGAAGAGCAGGAGCCGGGCGGCGGTGATTTCTTCGGCCATCGGCGGCGGTCGGTCGGTGCGCTGTTTGCGCGCGGATCGGAGTTCGCGGAGCAACTGTTGCTCAACGAACGGGTGCTGGAGGTGATGGACCTGATCCTGCTGCCGGAGCGACCGATGGCGGCGTCGACGCCGCGCCGGCCGAAGCGGGACGTGCCGCTCGGCCCGGACGGGTTACCCGTGGACTTTCACGACCAGCCCGATCCGCTTGTCGGGCCCAACTGCCACCACTACCGGATCAATGCCACCGTCGCCATGCAGGTCTGCCACGGCGGCGGGAACCAGACCCTGCATCGCGACGAGTGGCGCTACAAGCCATATGTGCACCGCGACCCGGCAGGACCGGAACTCTCGCTCGCCGTCATGGTGGCAGGCACCGATTTCACAGAGGAGAACGGCGCCACGCGGTACGTACCCGGCAGCAACCGCTGGCCGGCGGGGCGTGCGCCGGAGGAGCACGAGGTCGTGCAGGCGGCGATGCCGAAGGGGTCGATCGTCCTCTGGCTCGGGAGCGTCTTCCACGGGCTCGGCATCAACCGGACGGACACGCCGCGGACCGGCTTCATCTACTCGTTCGCGCTCGACCATCTCGCCCAGGAGGAGAACCAGTTCCTGTCCGTGCCGCCGGAGATCGCGGAAACGCTCCCGGCGCGTGCGCAGCAGTTGCTCGGCTACCGCATGAGCGGAACGATCAACTTCGTGGCGGGTCGTGACAAGGATTTCGTGCTGCGCCCCGG
>JAPPHP010000080.1 GCA_028821035.1 Gammaproteobacteria bacterium
TCGACCGTTCCCGTGATCGAGTTGCCGGTCTGCGTGACGTGGAAGACGGCTGGCAGGTTGCCGTAGGAGGATTGGATCTCGACGTCCCAGCTACCGCTCGCCGGCGCGGCGGTTTCGTCGGCCTTGGCTGTCATCGGCGTGACCTCTCTGATGCAACGATGCGTCGGCGTGATGGTCCGTGCAGACTATCATCGCGATCGCGGGTCCAGAGGAGTATGCAAGCCATGCCGGAAAGCTACATCCGCCACGGATTCGGCAGCGTGCGTCCCTACCTGTACGGCGCTTACGAGTTGCCGGAGTTTCTCGGCACCGTGTTCGGCGCGCGGGAGGTCGAGCGGCACGAGGCGCCCGACCGGCGCGCCGCGCATGTCGAGATGGTCATCGGCGACAGTGGGCTGGTGATCGAGGCGGGCGAGATGCCGCCGGGGCACGAACCGACGTGGGCGTCCGTCTACGTGTACGTCGAAGACGTCGATGCCGTGTACGGGCGGGCCATCGACGCCGGCGCCGAGCCGATCACCGCGCCGGAGGACAAACCCTACGGAGAACGCGGCTGCGGCTTCCGCGCGTTCGGCAATACATGGTGGGTCGCGACGTACCTCGGGTGACGCCCCCGGCAAGGGGCCCGCTCGGCTCCAAGCCAAGCCGAGCGGCGCCCCGTCACCTTCACCGCACGTCGAACCGGTCCAGGTTCATTACCTTGTCCCACGCGGCGAGGAAGTCCCAGACGAACCGCTCCTCCGAGTCCTCGCACGCATAGACTTCGGCGAGCGCGCGGAGCTGCGAGTTCGAACCGAACACCAGGTCGACCCGAGTGGCGGTCCACCGGAGGTCGCCGGTCTCCCGGTCGCGCCCCACGAACACGTCCTCGGTCTCCGATGCCTCCCACTTCGTGTTCATGTCCAGCAGATGTACGAAGAAGTCGTTCGTGAGCGTCTCCGGCAACCTCGTGAGGACACCGTGCCGGGACCGGTCGAAGTTGGTGTCCAGCACGCGCAGGCCGCCGATGAGCGCCGTCATCTCCGGCGCCGTCAGCGTCAGGAGCTGGGCCCGGTCGACCAGCAGTTCCTCCGCGCGGAGCCCGCTTGCCCCGTTGCGGTAGTTGCGGAACCCGTCCGCCGCCGGTTCGAGCACGGCGAACGCATCGACGTCCGTCTGCTCCTGCGAGGCGTCGGTGCGCCCGGGCGTGAACGGGATGGTCACGTCGTGTCCCGCGTTCCGCGCGGCCTGCTCGATGGCGGCGCACCCTCCGAGCACGATCAGGTCGGCGAGCGACACGCGCTTGCCGCCGGACGCCCGGGCATTGAACGCCCGCTGCACGTCCTCCAGCGCCACGAGCACGCGAGCGAGCCGGGTCGGGTCGTTGACCTCCCAGTCCTTCTGCGGCGCGAGGCGGATGCGCGCCCCGTTCGCCCCGCCGCGCAGGTCGGAGCCGCGGAAGGTCGAGGCCGAGGCCCAGGCGGTGGAGACCAGTTCGGACACGGAGAGCCCGGACGCGAGGAGCCGGGCCTTCAGCGCGGCGATGTCGTCCCTGTCGATCAACGGGTGGTCCACGGCGGGGACCGGGTCCTGCCAGACGAGTTCCTCGGCCGGGACCTCCGGCCCGAGGTAGCGTGAGCGCGGCCCCATGTCGCGGTGCGTCATCTTGAACCAGGCGCGCGCGAAGGCGTCGGCGAACGCGTCCGGGTCGGCGTGGAAGCGCCGCGAGATGGGCTCGTAGACCGGGTCCATCCTGAGCGCCATGTCCGCCGTGGTCATGATCGGCGCGTGCCGTTGCGCCGGATCGTGGGCGTCCGGCACGAGGTCCGAGCCGGCGCCCTCCTTCGGTATCCACTGGTAAGCGCCAGCCGGGCTCTTCACGCACTCCCACTCGTAGCCGAAGAGGACATCGAAGTAGCCGTTGTCCCACCGCACTGGGTTCGCGGTCCAGGCGCCCTCGATGCCGCTCGTGATCGTGTCGGCGCCGTGGCCCGTGCCGAAGCCGCTCTTCCAGCCGAGCCCCTGCTCGGCGATGTCGGCGGCCTCCGGTTCCGGGCCGACAAGCGCTTCCGGACCCGCGCCGTGACACTTACCGAACGTGTGTCCGCCGGCGATGAGCGCGACGGTCTCCTCGTCGTTCATGGCCATGCGGGCGAAGGTCTCGCGGATGTCGCGGCCCGAGGCGACCGGGTCCGGCTCGCCGTTTGGCCCCTGCGGGTTGACGTAGATCAGGCCCATCTGGACGGCCCCCAGCGGGTCCTCGAGATCGCGGTCGCCGGAGTAACGCTCATCGCCCAGCCACTCGCGCTCCGAGCCCCAGTAGATGTCGGTCTCGGGCTCCCAGATGTCCTCGCGCCCGCCCGCGAAGCCGAAGGTCCGAAAGCCCATCGACTCCAGCGCGCAGTTGCCGGCCAGGATCATCAGGTCGGCCCACGAGAGCTTCCGGCCGTACTTCTGCTTCACCGGCCAGAGCAGCATCCGCGCCTTGTCGAGGTTGGCGTTGTCCGGCCAGCTGTTGAGCGGCGCGAAGCGCTGCGCGCCCGTTCCGCCACCACCGCGGCCGTCGCCCATCCGGTAGGTGCCGGCGCTGTGCCAGGCCATCCGGATGAAGAGCGGGCCGTAGTGGCCGTAGTCGGCCGGCCACCAGGCCTGCGAGGTGGTCATCACCTCGACGATGTCTCGCTTGACGGCGTCGAGGTCGAGGCTCTCGAACTCCGTCGCGTAGTCGAACGCCTCGCCCATGGGGTTGGACAGGGGGGAGTGTCGGTGCAGCACGTCGAGGCGCAACTGGCGCGGCCACCAGTCCGCGTTCACGGTGCCGCGAAGCACGGCGTTGTTGCCGGTCGCGCCCGTCACCGGGCATCGGTTCTCGCTCATGTTCGTCTCCTTCTGGCGTGTCCCGCTGCTTGTGGCATTGGGGGCAGCGTAGGAGTGAACCGTCATTCGTGTACAACAATTATTTTTTATGGTACTGATCGTATTTTTCGATTGCCTGAGCCCAAGACGCGCCCATGAAACGCCTCCCGTCCATGCGGCAACTCCAGTACCTGGTGGCGCTCGCGGACACACGGCACTTCGGGCGCGCCGCCGAGCGGTGCTTTATCACGCAGTCGACGCTCAGCGCCGGGATCCGCGACCTCGAGGCCCTGCTCGGTGTGCCTATCGCGGAGCGCTCCAACCGGCGCGTGCTGATCACGCCGGCCGGCCTGCGCATGGCGGAGCGGGCCAGGGCGCTCCTGCGCGACGCGGAGGAGATCATGGAACTGGCCCGCGCCGGGCGCGCGCCGATGACCGGCGAGATGCGGCTGGGGGTCATACCCACCATCGGCCCGTTCCTGCTGCCTCGTGTGCTGCCGGTGCTGCGGGAACGCTTCCCGGAGCTGACGGTGTACCTCCGGGAAGAGCAGACGGCGCCCCTGCTCGCCCGGGTGGAGGCCGGCGAGCTCGATGTCGGGGTGATCGCGCTGCCGTACGACACTGGCGATCTGACGATGGAGGTCGCTTTCGAGGACGAGTTCCTGTTCGCATGCCACGCCAGTCATGCGCTCGCCGGCGCCGGGGAGGTCCCGCTCGACGCGCTCGAGGGAGAGCCACTGCTGCTGCTGGAGGAAGGCCACTGCCTGCGCGGACACACGCTCGACGTCTGCCGCCTGGGCGACCCGCGGGCGCGCGCGCAGTTCGAAGCGAGCAGCCTGCACACGCTCGTGCAGATGGTGGCGGCCGGCATCGGCGTTACCCTGGTCCCCCGGCTCGCGGTCGATACGCACATCACGGAGGGCACGGGCATCTCCCTCTCGCCGCTCGCCGTCCGGGCGGCGCGCGGGATCGGGTTGACGTGGCGGAGGACCTCGCCCCGCGCGGAGGAGTTCCGCGTGCTGGCGGCGACGCTGCGCGAGCTGACGTCGGGCTAATGTCAAGGTGACGGCCTCCGTGCGGGCCAGGAAAGGCAGCCGGGATCCGCGCAGCGACGAGACGCTGGTCGGGGCCTGCAACCGCGGCGGACCCGGCGCCGCGGCGGCATTCGAAGCGCTCTACCGGCGCCACGGGGACTACGTGCTGCGGGTCGCGCTGCGCTTCGCGCCGGACATGGAGACGGCGTTAGACGTGCTGCAGGAGACGTTCCTGCAACTGCTCAGGAAGTTCCCCCCGGGCGGGGACGGGATCGAGCTGACGGCGCGTTTCACGACCCTGCTCTATCCGATCGCCAGGAACGCCGCCATCGACGCCCGGCGGCGAGCGGCGAGGATGCCCGTCGATGCCGACACCACGCCCGACGACCTTCCCGCGGCGCCCGAACCGGACACGGACGACCTCGGCAGGCTCCTCGCCGCCCTGCCCGATTCCCAGCGCGAGACGCTCATGCTCCGTTTCGTCGACGGACTGACGCTCGACGAGATCGCGGAAGCCCTCGCCGTTCCCCTGGGGACGGTGAAGTCGCGCCTGCATCTCGGGGTCGCGCGGCTGCGGTCCTCGCCGGCGCTGCGAGACTATTTCGAGATCGAGTGAACCTTTTCCGGTCTTCGCGCGTTACAGGAACAGAGGACGCGCGACATGGCCGACAACAACATCCCCGACGACCGCCTGCCGGAAGCGCTGATCGACGAACTGAAACGTCGTGACGCGGCGCCAAACGCGATCACGTCGCGCGTGGACCGGACCCTCGCCGCCGCGGCGCGCGCACACTTCGGAGCGCCACGGGCGGTGTGGCATCGTCCCGGCGCCTGGGCCGCGGCCGCCGCAAGCGCGGTGCTCGCCGTCGGGCTCGCGACCAGCTATCTGCCGGACCGGGATCGCGGGACCGTCTACGCGGACGTCGACGGGTCCGGGCAGATCGACATCGCGGACGTGCTCGCCCTGGCCCGGGAAGGCGTCGCGCAGGCCGAACTCGACGCGTTCGCCCGGCGCGTGGTCGCACTGGACGGGGGCGGTACGCCATGAGCTCGCGGTCCCGAGTTCCGCCCGTATGGCTCGCGCTGGTGGCCGCCTTCACGATGTTCGCGTCTGCGGATCCCGATGACGCGTCCGCGCCCCGCTTCGTCCCTGTCGAGGTCTACCTCGAGAGTCCGGAACCGGTGGCCGCCTGGCAGTTCGAGTTCGCCGACCGCGCCGGGGCGATGAAGGTCGTGGGCATCGAGCGCGGCGGCCACGACGCCTTCCCGCGCGCGCCCTACTACGACCGGGACGCCCTCGCCAGCGGCACGGCGCCGCGCATCGTCGTCGCGGACTACTCGCTCGTCCTCGAGGCCGCGTTGCCGCGGGGACGGTTTCGGCTGGCGACGCTGCACCTCATGCTCGAAGGCGAACCCGACTTCGAGTTGCGGCTTGTAACGGCGACCACGCCCGGAGGCGTGCCGATCGCCGCGTCCATCGCACTGGGGGATTCCCCCACAGAACCACGGGAAACAGAGCCATGACACAACAGAGCCGCTACGCCACGATCACCGCGGCGCTCCTGGTCGGCCTCGTCTGCCTCGCCTCCTGCTCGGTACGGCCGCCGGCCGCTCCCCAGCCCGAACCGCAGCCGCCCGCGGACCCCGAGGCGGCCCATGACATGGAAGCCACGGTCACCGTGCACAGACAGGCCCACTGGCCCGCGCCGCCCGCCCCGGCGGCGATGGTCGCCGACGAGTTCCTCGAACTGGAGGCCCTCGAGACCGCCGACGACGAGGTCTGGGTCATCGCGAAGGCCGATCGCGTGCAGGAGTCCGTCCGGACGCGTTCCGCGGGGCAATCGACGGCTCCCCGGGAGCCGGCGGACCCCGGCACGGGCACGATGATGGTGCGCCGGCCGGACGACGGCCCGGACGCCCTCCAACTCGTGCCGCTCCCCCTCGAGCACACGGCGGTGGACGCGGCCATCGCGGGATACATCGGCACGGTCCAGGTCAGGCAGCGATTCGGGAACCCGTTCGACACGAAGATCGAGGCCGTGTACCTCTTCCCGCTGCCCGAGAAGGCCGCCGTCAGCGAGTTCCTGATGGTGATCGGCGACCGCACCATCCGGGGCATCCTGCGCGAGAAGGAGGAGGCCGAGGCCATCTACCGGCAGGCGCGCGAACGCGGCTACCGGGCGAGCCTGCTCGTCCAGCGGCGCCCGAACATCTTCGAGCAGAAGGTGGCGAACATCGAGCCCGGCGCCGCGATCGACGTCGACATCACCTATTTCCACACCCTGGCCTACAACGACGGCTGGTACTCGTTCGTCTTCCCCACCGTGGTCGGGCCGCGCTACAACCCGGCCGGACATCCGGACCCCATCGCCGCGTTGCCGAGGGGCGGCAAGACCGTGCTTCCGGAAACCACGGGCGTCGAGTACCTCGCGCCGACCGAACGCTCCGGCCACGATCTCGGCATCACCGTGCGCCTCGACCCCGGCGTCCCGATCGAGGAGTTGAAGTCCACCCACGAGATCGCGGTCGAGCGCGGCGAGTCGGGCACGGCCACCGTACGGCTCGCGGACGCCACGACGATCCCCAACCGCGACTTCGTCCTCGACTTCCGCGTCGCGGGCGACACGGTCAGGTCGAGCCTGCTGACGTACCGGGACCCCGAGACGGGCGACGGCTACTTCACGCTGCAGGTCATCCCGCCCCGCGACGCCGGCGCCATCGCGCGGCGGCCGATGGAGATGGTGTTCGTCCTCGACTGCTCGGGCTCCATGAGCGGCCGTCCGCTGGACCAGGCCAAGGAGGCGGTCGTCACGGCGCTAACCCGTCTCGAACCGTACGACACCTTCCAGATCATCCGCTTCTCCGACGACGCCTCGACCTTCGGCCCCGCTCCGGTGCCGGCCACGGAGGTCAACCTCGCCGCGGCGCGCCGTTACCTGGCCGTGCTCGACGCCGACGGCGGAACCGAGATGCTGCGCGGCATCCGGGCCGCACTCGACTTGCCGCAGAGCCCCACGCACCTGCGCTTCGTCTCGTTCATGACCGACGGCTACATCGGCAACGAGGCCGACATCCTGGCCGCCGTGCACCGGCACATCGGCAACGCCCGCATCTTCAGCTTCGGCGTCGGCAGCTCGGTGAACCGTTACCTGATGGAGCGGATGGCGAAGGAGGGGCGTGGCGTGGCCGCCTATCTCGGGCTGCACGACTCGGCGGAGGAGGTCATGGCGAACTTCTTCGACCGCGCCAGCCGTCCCGCGCTGACGGACGTCGAGATCGACTGGGGCGGGATGACCGTGCGGGACACCTACCCGGCGCAGTTGCCGGACCTGTTCGTCGGCCGGCCGCTGGTCGTGGCGGGGAGGTTCGAGGGCGAACCCTCGGCGCTGACGCTCTCCGGGACCGCCGGTGACGCGCGGCGGGCGTTCGTCGTGGAACCGCACGGGGATAGCGCGGCGGGACCCTATATCGCGAAGGTCTGGGCGCGGCTCAACATCGCGGACCTGGCGGACCGGCAGGCGATCGCCGGCGATCCGCACGGCGAGCTGCGCGACGCGATCATGCGCGTGGCGCTACGGCACCAACTCGCGTCGAGCTACACGTCGTTCGTTGCCGTGGACTCCTCGATGCGGACGGAAGGAACCCACGGCGTCACGGTGCACCAGGCGGTCCCCGTCCCCGACGGCGTGCGTTACGAGACGACGGTGGAGTAGGGGCGGTCCTCCCCGGTCGCCGGGGCATGCGCGTGAAACCCGACCAAGCCGCCACGGGCGGCGCCAACACGCGCTCACCCGGCGACCGAACCCCCGCGACGGAACATCGCCCTTTTCAACGTGCCCGCCGGCCTTCGCGACCCGCCGGCGCGATCGCGCCGTGTTGGCCGACCCTGGATACCGGGCGCCGACCCGACAACTGATCTCCTCGCGGGGTCGGTGGCCCTGCGGTTGGGGAATTGTCCACGCCTTGTCGACGGTGCCGGTCCCGGATGACGCTGACCCTGCCCGAGTCGCGCGCCGGTCACGAGGGACGCGCTTCGTGGCAGGCGTCCTCCCCAGCGGAACATCGCCCTTTTCAGAGTACCCGTGGGCTGCCGCGATCCGCCCGGACGGCCCTTGCCATGCGCGGCCGCGTCGTGGCGGCCACGCGCTGGCAACCAGCCGCCGGCAGGATCCGTGGCGCCCTTGAAAAGGGCGATGTTCGGTTGGGAGCGCGACGGCGTAGGCTATGGCACCGTGGAGTAGACACCCCCGGACCGTTGCCCCGCTACACCCACATCCTCCTGGACCACGACGGAGTGCTCGTGGATACCGAACCCCTGTACTACCGGGCGACGCGGGCGTGCCTCGCGGAACTCGGCGTCGAGCTCGACCTGCCCGAGTACCTCGCCCTGATGGCCGACGGCGCGAGCGGGTGGGAGCGGGCGCGGCCGCTCGGCGCCTCCGACGCGGACATCGACCGCGGGCGCGCGCGCCGGAACGAGCTGTACCGCGAACTCCTGGTGTCGGAGCCGATCGGGATCGAGGGGGTCGAGGAGGTCCTCGCGGAACTGCGGCGCCACTGCCGCCTGGCCATCGTCACGACCTCGCTGCCGGAGGACTTCGCGGTCATCCACCGGGACCGGAACATCGTGCCCCTCGTCGACTTCGTCCTGACGCGGGAAGCCTACCGGCGCAGCAAGCCGCACCCGGACCCCTACCTCGCCGCCCTCGCCCGTTTCGGTATCGGTCCCGAAGCGGCGCTGGCGGTCGAGGACTCCGAGCGCGGGCTGCGCGCCGCCGTGGCGGCCGGGCTCGACTGCGCCACGGTGCACCATCCGTTCACGGCGTCGCAGGATTTCTCGCTCGCGACCTGGCGGGTTGGGAGCCTCGCGGAGGTGGCGGAGCGCGTTCTTTCTGGCCTTACTGCTTGAGGAACCGGAAGGTGTAGGTCTGCCCGGCGATGGTCGCCTGGTACATGAGGCCGCCGACGGTCATGGTGAAGACGCGCATGCCGTTGTGGTAGTCCGTGGCACCCACCAGTTCGCCGGACGAGCCCGCGGCCACGCGCGCCTGACTGCCTTGCGTGCTCGACGAGGCCTGCGCGCTGGCCGTGACCGCCACCGCGGAGGCCTGCGCGTCGAACTCGAAGTTGCCGTCGGTGAAGTCCTCGTACGCGGTCTGGTCCTCGAAGAAGACGATCTGCCGGTAGACCTGGCCGCCGAACTGGAGGCCGAACGAGACGTCGACGAGGCGGCTGAAACCCCACCACTCCACCGCCGACGTACACCTGCCCGCGGCCCGTCGCCGCACCGACGCCGACGCCGCCGCGCGCGATGCGGTCCCACACGGCGTAGCCGTAGGCGTTCTCGAAGAAGGGCTGCACGACCGGCACGGAGCGGAAGACCTCGATCGTCTTCGAGAGGTCCTTGACCTCTTGGCCGGAGGCCGCGGTGGACAGTGCGAGGGCGATCAGTGCGAGTGCTCGGACGGGGTACTTCATGGTCGGCGCAGCCCGCGACTCCTGGTCGCGTTCCATCATCCTCTTGCTCACCAGAGGCGCGAGAGTGTAGCCGCGTTCGCCGCCGCGGGGAGACCCCATTTTGCGCAACGGGGCGCTGCCACGTGGGTCAAGGCGCGGGCGCAGGTCGCCCGGGCTAGTTGACCATGGTCATGACCATGGCAAAATACCCCTGTCGGCAAACTCGGGCCTGCTCCCTCAAGACGGACTGAACGGCCAGAAAGATGAACGACCACAACCCCCATGGCATTCCGACCATCAAGGCGTCCGAGTTCAAGGCGAAGTGTCTGAAGCTGATGGACGAGGTGGCGGACACCGGACAGGAGATAATCATCTCG
This sequence comes from Gammaproteobacteria bacterium, assembly GCA_028821035.1. GTDB lineage: Bacteria > Pseudomonadota > Gammaproteobacteria > Pseudomonadales > Azotimanducaceae > VXNE01. The sequence goes on from JAPPHP010000080.1 coordinate 9,704, forward strand.
AAGAGCGGCCGCCTGATCGCACGGCTCGTGCCCTACCGGAAAAGGCCGGAGAGCCTGTTCGGTATCGACAAGGGGAAGATAGAGATTCTCGGCGACATCATCGAACCGCTGGATGTCGAGTGGGAAGCGAACCGATGATGCTGCTAGACACTCATGTTCTCCTTTGGCTGAGACGTGGCGACCGGCGATTGGGACAGCAAGCGCGGACCGAAATCGATCGGGCATGGCAGTCCAGCGAGGTCGCCGTCTCCGCGATTTCGTTCTGGGAGATAGCGATGCTCGAAGCAAGGGGCAGGGTCAAACTGGAGGGTCAGGTCGGGCCATGGCGCCGGGAGCAACTCGAACAAGGCGTCGTGGAGATCCCGGTCGACGGCGAGATCGGCATCCGTGCCGTGAGTCTCCCGGACTTACACTCTGATCCTGCCGACCGGCTGATCGTCGCCACGGCGCTTGACGGCCACCGACTGGTGACCGCCGATCAGCGCATGCTCGCCTGGCCGGGCCGGCTGGACCGGATGACGGCAACGCAGTAGCCACGCGGGAGATTCCGCCATGACCGACCTGACCACCTTCCAGACCGTCGCGGCGTTTCTCACGCCGACGGCGGTCTTCGTCCTGCTCCTTGTCCTGCACGCGGTCATCCCGGCCCGTCACGTCGACGGGTACGCGCACCCGAGCGCCCGCGAGATTCCGAACCGGTACCGGCTGAACGGCCTCGCCGTCTTCGTCGCGGCGCTCGTCATCTGGTGGCTGGAGCTGACCTTCGCCCCCCTCGGGTGGCTGTGGGTGGCGAAGTGGCACGTCATCGCCGGCGGGACCGTCCTGAGCGTGGTCCTCACGGCGTGGATCGTCCTGCGCGCGCCGGCCGACGACCGGAGCACGCTGGTGCAGTGGATGGAGGGCCGTTCCCGCACCGTCCAGTTCCGCGGCGACATCGACGGCAAGATGTTCCTCTACATCTTCGGGGGCGCCCTGCTCGGCCTGAACGCGGTCTCGAGCGCCGCCTACCACTTCGGGCAACACGCCGATGCGCTGAACGTCGGCCTGCTCCTGCACTCTGCGATGTGGGTGTGGTTCGTTGTGGACTACTTCGTCTTCGAACGCGTGCAGCTCTACACGTTCGACATCATCGAGGAGCGCCTCGGACTCAAGCTGATCTTCGGCTGCATCGTCGTCTATCCCTGCGTGTATCCCATCGCGCTCTGGGGGACGGCCCACCTGCCCGCCCCCGACATCGACCCGGCCTGGCAGCCGCTCTGGCTCGGCGGCGCGGCGGTGGTGTTCCTCGCCGGCTGGGTGATCACGCGGGGCGCCAACCTGCAGAAGTACGTCTTCAAGCGCTTCCCCGAGCGCTCCTTCCTCGGGTTCATCCGGCCGGCCACCCTGACGGACGGGGAGCGGACGATCCTCTGCAGCGGGTTCTGGGGCCGGGCGCGGCACATGAACTACACGGGCGAGATCCTCGAGGCGCTCGGGATGGCGCTGGCCATCGGGCACTTCACGAACGTGTGGACCTGGGCCTACTTCGTCTACCTGACGCTCTTCTTCGTCGTCCGCGAGCGCATCGACGAGGGGCGCTGCGCCGGGAAGTACGGGGAGCTGTGGACGCAGTACCGTGGCAAGGCCAGGTACCGGCTCGTGCCCGGGGTCTACTAGTGCGCTAGGGCGACTCGACCGCCGCTCAGCCAGGACGGCGCCAGGCGAACCGGGCGAAGAGCGCCATGACGATCCCGCCCACGATGAGCACGACCGCGGCGAAGCGCACGATATCGCCCGGCGGGTTGAAGGCCTGGGAGAGCCAGAAGGCGTAGCTTGCCGCGTAGACGCCGACATAGACCGCCGCGAGCAGCACGGGCCGCGCCCGGTAGACCCGCGACAGCGCGAACGCCTGGACGGTGGAGAGCACCGCGACGACGGGCGTCGTGACCAGGACGAACAGGTACGCCGTGACATCGACGAAGTCCTGTAGCACGGTGAGCCAGAGGACGCTCAGCATCTCCGTCGGCAGGACGCCCAACACCGCAACGAGGGCTACGGCCGCGACCTTCACGGCAGCGGGGCGGTACAGGTCCCGACCGCCCTCCTTGCGCGTCGCCCCGTAGACGCCGCTCGCGACCAGGAGCAGCACGTAGAGGGTCGCCGCGACGAGGGTGATGACGACCATGACGGCCCGTCCCGTGTGTTCGGCTCAGGCGTCCGGCGTCACGCCGAACGCGTGCACGTGCTGCCGGTCGACCACGATCATCGTTCGCGCTCCATCCTCCACCCCGCGGGGGAGCATAGGAGATAGCCGGCCGGGTGGGAACTCCCGCGTTCGCGCCGGACCGAGGACCGGGGCGCGCAACGGGCGGGAGAGGTGTTACCTTTGCTCTATCGGTGATCCGGGCCATGGCTGATCCAGACAAGATTCACGCCTTCGCGGGAGCCGCGCTGGTCGGCGGGGCGATGGTGCTCTTCGGCGCCGGATACGCCATCTTTCACGCCCTGGCGGGGCTGTCCCGGTCCCGCCGTTTCGCACACATCTCCCTCGTCTCCTATGCCGCGCTGGCCGCATGCGCCCTGGCGCTCGTCCCGTTGCTCGACCTCGAAGGCTGGTGGCTCGGGCTGATCGCGGTGCTCCTGATCGGGTACTTCGTCGCGCCGCGGTTCATCTGGCGGCTGTCGCTCGCGGTACACGGAGAGGAGGGCCGCCCCGCGGAGCGGGCCGCGCGGCCGGAGGACTGACGGAAGGCAGAAGCAAGATAGAAGGAAAACGCGATGGCGGATCCTGGCGGCGGCGGCACCGAGTGGTGGGCAAGCGAGTCCTTCTGGCGCAAGTGCGCCATCTTCGTCACGGCCTTCATGGCCGTGGTGCTGGTCATGCTCACGTTCCACACGCTGACGGTGATCACCGCCGGGTCCGAAGCCGGCCGCGTGCCCGCCTACTCCGTCATCAATCACCGCATCGGCTACGAGTTCGACGACGCGCGCAACCATCTCGTGCCGGTCATCGGGCCGGTCGCGCCGCTCTTCGGCGAGGCG
>JAPPHP010000230.1 GCA_028821035.1 Gammaproteobacteria bacterium
GGCCGAACCTGGACCGGACGCGGTCCGAGATCGAACCCATGACCGGGTCGGTGATCGCGTCCGAGAAGATGCCGACCGTGACGGCGATGCCCGCCAGCGTTCCCGAGAGGCCAAGGATCTGCTGGTAGTAGAAGAACGTCAGGGCGTTGAAGATCCAGTTGGTCGCGGACTCGCCCGTAGCGCCGATCCCGAACCACAGCTTGGTCCGGAACGCGACGATGTCGCTCCTCGATTCCGCCACGCGCCTCTCTCAACCCCGCCCGGAAACGCCGATGCTATCCCAACGGGGCCGCGGCCCATTCAACCAACGGTCCGAACGGCCAGGATCGTTGGGGTTACACTGCCGCCCCGGAGGTTTCCCTGTGAGTGCCGACACGTTCGTCGAACGGGCGCAAGCCCTCGCGCCCCTGATCGCCGCGCACGCCGACGAGGCCGAGCGCGAGCGCCGCCTGCCCGCCCCGGTCGCCACGGCGTTCGCCCGCGAGGGTCTATACCGCGTCGGCGGCCCGCGCGAGTTCCACGGCGCCGAGGCCGACCCGATGACCCAGATCCGCGTCATCGAAGCCGTGTCCCGCGCCGACGGTAGCGCCGGCTGGAACCTCATGATCGGCATCGAGACCTTCGGCATCATCTCGGCCGGCTTCCACAAGTGCCCGGACCTGATCGCGGACCCGATGACGGTGATGGCCAGTTCCACCGCCGCGGTCGGCCGCGCCGAACGGGTCGCCGAAGGTTGGCTCGTGAACGGTCAGTGGCAGTTCGCGAGCGGCGTCCACAACGCGCAGATCTTCGGGGCCACCGTGCGTCTCCACGAGAACGGCGAAGAGGTCGAACCGCTCAACCGATACGCGATCGTGCCGAGCGAGCAGATCGAGATCGTCGACACCTGGCACGTCGCGGGACTGCGCGGCTCCGGGTCCCACGACGTGCGCCTGACGGATGTCGTCGTGCCGGACGAGCACATCATCTCCGCCATGGGAGGAACGCGGTCCGAGTCCCCGCTGTTGCGGATCCCCCTGGGGACCCGTCTCGCTTACAACAAGGTCGCGGTGGCCCTCGGTATCGCGCGCGCCGGGATCGACGTGTTCGTCGACGTGGCCACGGAGAAGCACCCGCGTTTCTCCGACCGCAAGATCCGCGAACGGCCGTTCGTGCAGCGGACGCTGGCGACCGCCGAGGCGCGCCTGCGGGCCGTGCGCGCCTCGGTGTTCGACATCGTGGAGACCGTCTGGGACATCGTCCTGCGCGACGAGGAAGTGCCCGCGCGCGAACGCGCGCTGCTCCAGATCGTCTGTTCCGACGCCGTGCGCACGTCAGCCGAGGCCGTGGACGCCGTGGTGGAAGCCGCCGGCACTACCGCCAACAAGCTAGGCCATCCCCTGGAACGCATCGCCCGGGACGTGCGCGTAGTCCGGCAACACTTCACCGTGGCGCCGCATCACATCGAGGACGGCGGGCGCGTGCTGCTCGGGCTCGAGGCGGAGGGGCTGATGTTGCGGATGGTCACCGCCGGCGGCCTGGCGCGTGCCGCACAACCGCCCGCGGAGCGTCAGCCCGACGCCTGAGCGACTTCGCGCCCGCCGGGGTCTGCCCGGGCGCCGTCCGTGAACCACCGCTTCGCGTAGCGACGCTCTTCCACGCAGTGGTTGTAGCGTGCCTGGTGCGCCATCCACCGCCAGACGCTGCCCTCGTCGAAGGGATTGAGCGACTCGAAGAAACCCAGCACTCTCGGCTCCGGCGGGTTCGCGTCCCAGATGCGGTCCGGCACCTGCAGCGCGGGACCTGTCAGCACGATTTCGTCGCCCGTCTCCCGGTGCGTCAGGGTCAACGCGAGTGTCACGCGCCGGTCCGAGTCCGACAGCGCCAGCTCCGTGGCGCTCACTTCCATCTGGGGCGAGTGATTGAAGCGCCGCTCGAACAGCTTCTCGCCCTGCGCCGGCTCGACGAAGTCCAGCCAGTCCGCCCTCCCGTCGATATCGGCCCCGAACGCCACGACCTCGCCCACGCCCCGCTCGGGATTCGTGCCGTGGTCGATATGGTCGTTGCCGATGATCCGGTGGCCCGTGGAGTGGGCATCCATGCGCAGCGCGAACGGTGCGTCCGCCCACGCCGCGCCCGCGTCGACGCGCAGGGCGACCAGTTGCAGGCCGACGAAGATTTCGTCGAGCTGAACCGCGTGGCGCCGCGCATAGAAACCGGCCAGGGCCCGGGCGCGACCGTCCTCCGAGCGAAGCGCGCCATACGCCCATGCCTGGTAGGGCTCGACGTCGGCGCATTTGCGGTGAAAGCCGATTTCCGTTCCGGCTTCGTGGACGATGGGTTCCTCCGGTACGGAGGCGTCGAGTTTCGTCTCCGCGGCGGACGACCCACCGGTAAGCGCGGCCAACAGCGCGGCGGCCATATAGGGGTTTCGTGACATCTCGCGCCCTCCCTTCGCTTGCTGCGTGAAACATGCACTCGCGTAGTGGCGCTGGAGCGACGTGACGGTCGCGCCGGAAGTTGCGCTGCGCGAAACCTCCAACGCGCATCCTCCTGAGCCCGATTATGTCACCTTTGGTAACAAACGGAAGGGGGCAGGTTGCGGCTCAGCGAACGACCGCGTCCTCGCCCAGGTGCTCCACGAGCCACGCCCGCAACGGTACGTCCTCTTCGCTCGGCGACGTGTAGCCGAAACCGCCGGTCGGGCTCTCCCCCAGCAACTGGCGGCGGATCGGGTCGGCGTCCTCGAGGTACCGGCCCACGGTCATGTCGTCGCGGGGCCGGAGCCAGCGGTAGCTGTAGCCCAGGAAGATCACCTTGCGGGTCACGTCCGAGCGGTTCCGGCCGGCCGCATGCCAGAGGCGCCGGTCGAAGAACACCGCATCGCCCGCCCGGGCGCACACCGGCGTCGCGTCCGGATGTTCCGCACCGTCCTGCGGGAACTCCAGGGCGTTGCACAGGTGACTGCCGGGGACGATGTGGAAGTTGCCGCGATCCGGCTCCGACGTGTCCGTCAGGAAGAATCCCACCTTGAGGGAGACGCGCGGGCGGGGGTTGGACTCGAGGTCCAGGTTCAGGCGGCCGCTGTCCTGGTGCCAATGCAGCCGGGAGTGCGACTCGTGGTCTGTCGGCAACGGCGGCGTGACGATCAGGTGGCTGTGATAGAGCTGGATGTGCCAGCCCAGGATGTCGATCACCCGCGCGATCGTCTTCGGCCACTCGAGCAACTCGAGGAACGCGTCGTCGTAGCCGATGCAGTCGAGGTGGTTGAGCGGCTGCGCGGGTCCGAGGTTCCGGAGCGGGCGGTACTCAGCTTCAAGACGGTCGACCGCGGTCGCGAGCCGGGAGACCAGGGCCGGCGGCAACGCGTCCCGCACGACGAAGCAGCCGCGCTCGTCGAACTCGCGCCGTTCCGCGTCCGTCAGGCGATGTTCCAGGCACGCCCTATCCATGGATCCAGTGTACGGCCGTGCTACGCTCGTTTCACCGTTCCCGGGAAGGCATCGCGATGAAGTTCGGGCTCTTCGTCTACTGCACGGTCGGCCGCCGCAGCGAGCTCGAGGCCGGCATGGCGGGACGCAATCCCGTGCTCTACCGGCGCATGATCGACGAACTCGGGGACTACGCCCGCTTCGGCGAGGAACGCGGCTACTTCGGCTTCGGCCATCCCGAGCACCACCTGCAGATCGAGGGCTTCGAGGCCTCGAACGACCCGGCGCTGATGGCGATGTGGCTCGGCCGGCACACCGAGAAGATGCGCATCGTCACCTGCGGCTTCGTCTCGACGGCGAACAATCCGCTCGCCACCGCCGAGAAGATCGCCACCATGGACCACATGCTCGACGGCCGTTTCGGCGTCGGCCTCGTGCGCGGTTACCAGGCGCGCTGGGTCGAGAACTTCAAGGTGCGGCCGGAGCTCAAGGCCGTCGGGCCATGGACGAAGAACACGGCGGACGACGACCTGAACCGGGAGTACTTCACGGAGTTCGTCGAAGTCGTGGTGAAGGCGCTCAAGAACGAGACCTTCTCCCATCGCGGGAGGTTCTGGGAGTTCCCCCCGGAGGACTTCGTCAATCCCCACGAGCACCCCGTCTACGTCAACTTCGGACAGGGGGTGGACGCCGACATGCGCGTGCGCGAGATCGGCATCGCGCCGCGCCCGAAACAGGACGAGATCCCCCTCTACGGGGGCTTTTCCGCGAGCCTGCGCACCGCCAAGTTCTGGGCGCGCTACAAGGGGCGGCCCATCGTCCTCTCGGACAACACGGAGTTCCTGCAACTCCTGTGGCAGGAATGGCGCAAGGAGGCCGAGGCCCACGGGCACGACGTCCCGGCGGGCCAGGAGGCGTGCTGGGGCGGCGTGATGATCTGCGCCGAGACGGACGCGAAGGCCCAGGCGCTGCTCGAGGACATGCGCTGGTTCTGGAACCAGTGGGCGATCCCCTTCGGTCAGGGCATGCCGCAACTCCTCGTCGGGTCACCCGACACGCTGAACCGGCAGATCGAGGCGGTCTCCCAGGCCGTGCCTATCGACGAGGCGTTCCTGCTCATCCCGGCGGGCATCCACGCGCCCGAGCAGATTCATGACTCCCTCGACCTGTTCGCGCGGAAGGTGATGCCGAACTGGGGGTGAGCCGCCGCCCGTCCCACGCCCGCACGCGCGGGACGGGCGACCGAATAGCTACTTCAGCTCCGTGATGGCCGCGTTCGTCAGCACCTTGAGTTCCGCGCGCAGCGGCCATGGCGACCCCATGAGCTGGATCATCGATACGACGACGATCTCCTCCACCGGATCGATCCAGAAGATCGTGCCGGCGGCGCCGCCCCAACTGTATTCGCCCGGGGAACCGATGACGCCCGTGAGCGCAGGGTCGCGGACGAGACCGAAACCGAGCCCGAAGCCGCCGCCGCGGTTCAGCAGGTTGGTGGCGGGACGTTCGCCCTCGCCGCCCGCGTTGATGGACGCGGGCAGGTGGTCCGTCGCGATGAACTCCACCGTCTTGGGGCTCAGGATGCGCACGCCGTCGAGCACGCCGCCGGCACGCATCATCTCGGCGAAGCGCACGTAGTCGCGGGCCGTCGAGACGAGGCCGCCGCCGCCCGACTCCACCCTCGTCCCGCCGGTGTAGTCCATGAACTCGGTGTCGTCGAATGGCACGAGCTTGTCGTTCTCCCGGTCCCAGCCGTGGTTGGGAAGGAAGCGGTCCAGCTTGTCCGGCGGCACCTGGAAGAAGGTGTCGCGCATGTCGAGCGGGTCGAACAGGCGGGCCTTGAGGAACTCGCCGAACCGCTGCCCGCTGATGCGCTCGATGACCGCCCCGGTCACGTCCACCGCCACGCTGTAGTGCCACTGCGTACCCGGCTCGTACTTGAGCGGCAGTGTGGCGAGTCGTTCGACGAACTCGTCCATGTCCTTCGCCCCCAAGGCCTGCACTTCGCCGTACAACTTGTCCACGGGATCCGTCTCGACGAACCCGTAGGAGAACCCCGCCGTGTGCGTGAGCAGTTGCTGCATCGTCATGACGTTCTTGGCCGGCACGCGTTCTCCGTCCACGAGGACATCGAGTTCGGCGAGTTCCGGGAGGAACTTCGACACCGGATCCCCGAGCTGGAACTTCCCTTCCTCGTAGAGAATCATCGCCGCGACGGCGGTGATCGGCTTCGTCATCGAGAAGATGCGGAACAGCGCGTCCTCCGTCAGCGGGCGCGGATCATCAACCCCTCGTTGGCCGACCGCCGACACGTGCACCACCTGCCCGTCGCGCGCGACCATGGTCAGCACGCCCGCCAGCTTGCCGGACTCGGTGTAGCCCCGCGCGAGTTCCGTGATCCGGTCCAACCGTTCGGCGGACATGCCGACGCGATCCGGGCGCGCCGTGGGCAGTTCCCGCGCCGCCGAGGTCAATGCCAGCGCCACCACAACCCCGGCCAGCACCCACATCCGATGTGCGTTCATCGTCCGACTCCTTCTTCCATCCATCCCCATAGGCGCGCGCATGCTACCCGATTCGCTACGCATGCTCGTCGAACAGCCCCGCGAAACGCTCCCGGAGCGCGTTCTTCTGCACTTTCCCCATTGCATTGCGGGGGAGCGTGTCGAGGTTCACCACGCGCTTCGGCTGCTTGAAGCGCGCCAGCCGACCGCGGAGCGCGCCTTCGACGGCGTCGAGACCCACGTCCTGCGCCGCCGGCACCACCACGGCCACCACGCCTTCCCCGAAGTCCGGGTGCGGCACGCCGATCACCGCCGTCTCCGCCACGGCGGGCATCTCCTCGATGAGGTCCTCCACCTCCTTCGGATAGACGTTGTAGCCGCCGGAGATGACGATGTCCTTGGCCCGTCCGACGATCGTCACCCGTCCTTCCGCGTCCATGAAGCCCATGTCTCCCGTCCGGAAGAAGCCGTCGGACCGGAACTCCTCCGCCGTCTTCTCGGGCATGCGCCAGTATCCCGAGAAGACGTTGGGCCCGCGCACCTCGATCTCGCCCACCGCATCGGCTCCCAACACCTCGCCGTCCGTCCCCGAGATACGCGCCTCAACGCCCGGTAGCGCGAACCCCACCGTCCCCGCCACGCGCTCGCCATCGAGGGGGTTCGACGTGTTCATCAGCGTTTCCGACATCCCGTACCGCTCGAGGATGCGCTGTCCGGTCCGGGCCTCGAAGGCATGGAACGTCTGTTCGGTGAGCGGGGCGGAGCCGGAGATGAACAATCGCATGTTGGCGCAGGTCTCCCGCCCGAAATCCTCGCGCGCCAGCAGGCGGGTGTAGAACGTCGGAACGCCCATCGTGACCGTCGATCGCGCCAGGTGGCCGGCGAAGGCCGCCGCGTCGAAACCGGGCAGGAAGATCATCGATGTCCCTGTCAGGAACACACAGTGCATCGCCACGAAGAGCCCGTGCACATGGAAGATTGGCAGCGCGTGCAGGAGCACGTCGTCGTCCCGCCAGCCCCAGGTTTCGCAGAGCGTTTCCGCGTTGCTCGCGAGGTTGGCGTGGGAGAGCATCGCGCCCTTCGAGCGGCCCGTGGTGCCGGACGTATACACGATGGCGGCCAGATCCTCGGCATCGCGCTGCGCAACCGCGTCCCAGGGTGCCGCCGCCATCGCCGCTTCCGCGAAGCTGCCGCCACCCGCGGCATCGAGGGTGGCTACCGGCACGCCGGGGTCACTCTGCGGCGCATCCGCGCAGACGAACAGCGCCGGCTCCGCGTCCGTCAGGAAGTACTCGACCTCCCTACTGGTGTACGCCGTGTTGAGAGGAACGTAGACGGCGCCGAGCTTGAGGCAGCCCAGGTAGAGCGCCACGCACTCCGGCGACTTCGCAACCTGCACGACCACGCGGTCCCCCGCGCGCACGCCGAACGCGGCGAGCGCACCGGCGGCGGCCGACGCGCGCGCCCGAAGCTCGCCGTGACTCCAGTCCTCCGCGTCCGGTAGCCGCAGGCACGGCTCCGCCGCATGCGCCTGGAACCGCGCGTCAAAGGACGCATAGAGGTTGCCGTTCATCGCCCGTCCGTCCCGCGGCCGAAAAGACGGGCATCCTCCCCGCTCGCCGCCCGCGGGGCAAGCGCGCGCCTTGAATCGCCGGGGGGTTTCGCCAAGAATCCCCTGCCCCCGGCAAGGTCTCCCTCCCGATGATCAGGCTCCACGGATTCCCCGTCAGCAACTACTACAACATCGCCAAGGCCGCGCTGCTCGAGGCGGGGGTCGAGTTCGAAGACGTGCGCACGATCCCCTCCCAGAAGGAGGACTACCTGGGCATCAGCCCCATGGGCAAGGTGCCGGCGATGGAAGTGGACGGGACCGTCCTCACCGAGGCATCCGTGATCGTGGACTACGTCGCGGAGCACCTGGGCGGGCGCCTCTATCCGGCCGATCCGGTCGCCCGGGCCAGGGTACGCGAGCTGATGCGCTACATCGACCTCTACATCGACCTCGCCGCCCGCCCCTGCTTCGGCGAAGCCCTGTTCGGCGGCACGGTGGCCGACGCGATCAAGGAGAAGTCGAAGGCCGACCTCGAACGAGGCGTGGCGGCGCTCAAGCGGCGGGCGCGCTTCGCACCCTACATCGCAGGCTCCGAGCCAAGCTACGCGGACTTCGCCGCCTACTTCTCGATCCCGCTCGCCAACACGGTCGCGACCCGTCTGTTCGACTGGGACTTCATGGCCGACTGGCCGGAACTCGGCGCGATGATGGAAAGGCTCGGCGAACGGGAGTCCGTGGCCACGATCGAGGCGTCGCGGCAGGGCTGACCCGGGAAGCACGTCCATGCCCGCAGCCCTCATGACGCCGGCGCCGGAAGCCGTCGCCCGCTCGCAGATGGCGGTGTTCCTGCGGCAGGCCGGGTTCGAGGACTATGACGCCCTGCACGCGTGGTCCATCGACGAACGCGGGGCGTTCTGGCAACGCGTCTGGGACCATTGCGGCGTGGTCGCGAGCGCGACGCCCACGGACGCCCTCATCGAAGAAGGCGACTTCCACAGCGCGCGCTGGTTTCCGGGCGCCCGGCTCAACTTCGCGGAGAACCTCCTGCGCCGGCGCGACGGGGCCACCGCCTTCGTGGCGGCGTGCGAAAACGGTACGCGCCGCGCGCTCACGTACGCCGAACTGTACCGGGCGACGGCGCGGCTCGCGGCCGAACTGCGCGAACGCGGCGTGCGCCCGGGGGACCGCGTGGCGGCCTGGCTGCCGAACGGCGCCGAGGCGGTGATCGGGATGCTGGCGACGGCCAGCATCGGCGCGGTCTGGTCGTCCTGTTCGCCCGACTTCGGCGTGGCCGGCGCGCTGGACCGTTTCGGGCAGATCGAACCGAGAGCCCTCCTGGCCTGCCACCGGTACGACTACGGGGGCAAGACCTTCGATGTGTCCGCGAAGGCCGAGTCCGTCCGCGACCGCGTGGCCTCCATCGAGGCCCTGCTCTGGACGGAGGACATCGCGCGGATCGTCGCGGAGCGGGAAGAGACGGCCGTGGACTTCGAGCAACGCGCCTTCGACGACCCCCTGTACATCCTGTACTCCTCCGGCACCACCGGGAAACCCAAGTGCATCGTGCACGGCATTGGCGGCACGCTGCTGCAGCACCTGAAGGAACACCGGCTGCACGTGGACCTGACGCCGGACGACACGCTCTTCTACTTCACGACCTGCGGCTGGATGATGTGGAACTGGCTCCTCTCCGGGCTCGCGACGGGCTGCACGCTGGTCCTGTACGACGGCTCGCCGTTCCACCCGAAACCGGCGGCGCTCATGGACCTCGTCGACGCCGAGCGCATCACGGTGTTCGGGACCAGCGCGAAGTACCTGGCGGCGCTCGGCAAGGCCCGCGTCGTCCCCCGCGAGAGCCACGACCTGTCCTCGCTGCGCACCATCCTCTCGACGGGCTCGCCGCTGACCCACGAGAACTTCCGCGAGGTGTACCGGAACTTCCCGAAGGACATCGCCCTCGCCTCCATTTCGGGCGGGACGGACATCGTGTCCTGTTTCGCTCTCGGCAACCCCATGCTGCCGGTCCACGAGGGCGAACTGCAGTGCACGGGGCTCGGCATGGCGGTCGACGTCTTCGACGAGGACGGCGCACCGCTCGCACGCGGCAAGGGCGAACTCGTCTGCACGAAATCGTTCCCGTCGCGGCCGATCGGGTTCTGGAACGATCCCGGCGGGGTGAAGTACCGCGCCGCGTACTTCGAGAAGTTCCCCGGCGTCTGGGCGCACGGCGACTTCGCCGAGTTCACCGAGCACGGCGGCATGATCGTCCACGGGCGCAGCGACGCCGTCCTGAACCCGGGCGGCGTGCGCATCGGCACGGCGGAGATCTACCGCCAGGTCGAGTCCATCGACGCAGTGGTCGAGGCGCTCTGCGTCGCCCAGGACTGGCGCGACGACGTGCGCATCGTGCTGTTCGTGGTACTGCGCGAGGGGCACGTGCTCGACACAGACCTCGTCTCGGAGATCCGGACGCGCATCCGCACGAACGCCTCGCCCCGGCACGTCCCCGCCGTCATAGAACAGGTCACTGACATCCCCCGCACCATGAGCGGGAAGATCGCCGAACTCGCGGTACGCGACGTGATCCACGGAAGGACGCCGGGGAACACGACGGCATTGGCCAATCCGGAGGCGCTCTCGCAGTTCGAGGCGGTGCGGACGCGACCGCCCAGGGACGCGTAGGAGGGCCCCGAAATGACAGACGCGAAACCACCGACCGCAGTCAGCGCAGCGGGCGTTTCGGCGCGGGCCAAGCGGTCCAACTACCCCGAACCGTATTTCGGCCGCATGGCGAAGCGCACGAAGCGGCAACTGGGCGACCTCTTCGGCCTGCGGCAGTTCGGCGTCAACCTCACCACCCTGGCCCCTGGAGGCGCATCGGCGCTGATGCACGCGCACAGCCGGCAGGACGAACTCGTCTACGTCCTCGAGGGACATCCGACGCTGGTGACCGAGTCGGGCGAAACGCGCCTTGGCCCCGGGATGTGCGCGGGATTCCCCGCGGGCGGCGTGGCGCATCACCTGGTCAATCGTACCGACCGGGACGTAGTGTTCCTGGAGATCGGGGACCGTGCGGTGGGAGACGCCGTGCGTTATCCGCAAGACGACCTCCGGGCGGTTCTCGGCGAAGACGGCAGCTTGCGGTTCACGCACGAGGACGGTACGCCGTACTGACGGGAACCGGACCCGGGCCGCGTCTCAGGTCCTCAGCCACGGTCAGAACCCCTTTGCCGGGTCCTCTCCCAAGGCCCAGGAGTGCTTCTTCTGGGCCACGTACCGGGGCGCCGAACTGGACCTCCTCCTGGTGAGAGGCACGAGGCGTCCGGCATTCGAGTTCAAGTACTCGTCGGCCCCCAAGGTCACACGGTCCATGCATTCCGTGCTGGCAAGACCTGAACGTGGACCGCATCCAGATCGTCTACCGGGGCGACGCGACGTATTGCCTGGCGGACCGCGTCGACGTCGTGGGCCTCAGACCGCTGATTCGGTCGGGGAATCTGCTCTAAGCCGAGACGGCGCGGCCTTACGCCTCCACCGTCGCGATCCGATCCGCGATCCTGACGGACCACTCCCTGGGCCCGGCGACGTGCACGGACTCCCCCCGGGCGTCCACCGAGACCGTGACGGGCATATCGCGCACCTCGAACTCGTGGATCGCCTCCATGCCGAGGTCCTTGAAGGCGAGGCGGCGCGCGCCGACGATCGCTTTCGAGACCAGGTAGGCGGCGCCCCCGACGGCGATCAGCGACACGGCCCCGTTGTCCCGGATGGCCTCGATGCACTCGTGGCCGCGCTCGCCCTTGCCGATCATGCCGATCACGCCGGCCTGCTCCAGCATTGCCCGGCTGAACTTGTCCATGCGGGTCGCGGTCGTGGGTCCCGCAGGCCCGACAACCTCGTCGCGGACCGGATCGACGGGCCCTACGTAGTAGATGAAGCGGTTCGTGAAGTCGACCGGCAGCGGCTCGCCACGGTCGATCATGTCGACCAGGCGCTTGTGCGCCGCGTCGCGGCCGGTCAGGAGCTTCCCGGACAGGAGCAACGTGTCCCCGGCGCGCCATTCGGCGAGGTCCGCCCGGGTCACCGTGTCGAGGTCGACGCGGCGCACGTCTCCTTCGAGTTCGAAGGCGATGTCGGGCCAGTCGTCGAGGTCCGGCGGCGCGAACTCCGCCGGCCCGGAGCCGTCGAGTTCGAAGTGGACGTGGCGGGTGGCCGTGCAGTTCGGGATCGCCGCAACCGGCTTGTTCCCAGCGTGGGTCGGATGGTCCTTCACCTTGACGTCGAGCACGGTCGTAAGCCCGCCGAGACCCTGGGCGCCGATGCCAAGGGCGTTGACCTTCTCGAACAGTTCGAGGCGCAATTCCTCCGCCCGGTTCGACGGGCCGCGGGCGACGAGGTCGTGAATGTCGATGGGCTCCATCAGCGCTTCCTTCGCCAGCAGCATCGCCTTCTCGGGCGTGCCGCCGATCCCGACACCGAGGAGTCCCGGCGGACACCAGCCGGCCCCCATGGTCGGGACCACGTCCACGACCCAGTCGGCGACGGAGTCCGACGGGTTCAGCATTGCGAACTTCGCCTTGGCTTCGCTGCCGGCGCCCTTCGCCGCGACCTCCACGGAGAGCTTGTCGCCAGGCACGATGCGGTAGTGGATCACGGCCGGCGTGTTGTCGCGGGTGTTGGGCCGCGCGCCGTCCGGGTCGGAGGTGATCGATGCGCGCAGCACGTTGTCAGGATGCAAGTACGCGCGCCGCACCCCTTCGTTGACCATCTCGTCGACGCTCGCGTCCCCATGCCAGCGGACGTCCATGCCGACCTCGAGGAACACGTTGACGATCCCCGTGTCCTGGCAGATCGGGCGCTTGCCGAGCGCGCACATGCGCGAGTTGACCAGGACCTGCTTGAGCGCCGCCTTCGCCGCTTCCGACTCTTCGCGCTCGTACGCCGCCGCCATCGCGCGGATGAAGTCCGGCGGGTGGTAGTACGAGATGTACTGCAGCGCGTCCGCGACGCTCTGCGTGAGATCCTCCGCGCGGATGACAGTCATGGAGCCTCCGGCCAGTCCCAGTGGCGTGGATTGTATGTCGCGCGGCCGGACCCCGGCACGAAGGCTCTCAGTCCGGGAGCTTCGCGACGATCCGGATCTCGGCCCGCGAACCGGGGAGCGCCAGCCCGCTGACCGTGATGCCCGTCCACGCCGGGAACGGCGGTTCCGCCCCGATGAACTCGTCCTTGACCTTGCCGAAGGCCGCCATGT
>JAPPHP010000252.1:0-7467 GCA_028821035.1 Gammaproteobacteria bacterium
GTCTGGGCCTGCTGCGCAAAGAGCACCAACGCGTCTTTCGCGGTCGTTTGGGGTATCTGAAACCGAACTCGCCGGACCTCAGCGCCACTCGGGTCACGTTCCACGTGGTGGCGGTCGTTCCCAGGTTCCGCTTCGTCGGCGCCACTTGCCGGTTCAGCTACCCAGCCGAGCCAACACCAGCACCAGACGACAAGCCATGCTCGGCTCATGGCTACGCTGCACGGGTTCGGTCGCGCAGGGTCTCCAGCCCCGTCGCGATCAAATCCGCTTCCTCCGATGTCCTAGGCAATCGTGAACGGCTTATTCCCTACTCCCCTCCCTGATCCCTGCGGCCCCCTCGGGGGAATCACCCAAGTCGGCTTGCGCGCATCGAGAACGGGCGAGCACTACCGGGGCTGCGAGGAAGAACCGTCGCCACGCACGGCCTCGTCTCGCGGGGACAGACGAACGCTGCCTTGCTCAGTTGTTTGGGAAGCGATGTTGAAGGATTCGTCGAGGGCTACCAGGAACTCGTCCATGTCACCCACACTGAAGTAGCCCACGATCCGGGTATCCTTGATATCGTCGTCGACAACGATGTCTGTCTCCGTATAGCGCTCGAATTCCGTCGCGACCGTGGCCAGTGAGTCGCCGTCGAAAAGCAGCATGCCGCCCCTCCACGAGAGCCGCTTTCTGATCGTCGACTCATCGACAGTCTCGACTACGATGCGATCCTCTCGAAACACCGCGTTCTGACCGGCGTGAACCAGCAGCACTTCACTCGGCAACGCCACCGCCAAGGGCGGCTCCGACAACGACTCCGACGCCTCCCGCAAGCTCATCAGCCTGACCTGGCCTTCCGTCACCGTGACTTCGGTCGGCCCGGTCATCCCGACGCGAAAAGCCGTGCCCAACGCTTCAATCACGTTCAACCCGGCGTAAACACGAAATGGACGATCGGCCTCGGGTGCAACCTCGAAATGCGCCTCACCCTTGATCATCTTCACGACCCGCGCATGCGCCGAGTAGTGGCTCTCGATCTCGGTATCCGTGTTGAGCTGTACGACCGATCCGTCGGAGAAGGTCAGACGGAAGCTCTCTCCGATCGCAGTCTGCGCGACACTCTCCTCGACGGGAGTCGACTCCCGCAAGGGGTAGAGCAAACCAGCCGCGAGGATCAGTACGATTGATGCCGCAACCGCACGCCATCGCCAGCGGCCGCCACGCACAAGCCGACGAAACGCCGACGGCCATCCAATGGACGGGTTGGGTCGTGCCGACGGCTGTTCAAGCAACCGCCCGGCATCAAGCCAAACCTGAGCATGTTGTTGAAAGGCGCGATAGTGAGCGTCGCTCTCATCCAACCAGCGCTGCAACGCCATCGCCTCTGTCGCCGACAGCTCGCCGGCATTGATCCGGATCACCCAGCGCACTGCCTCGTCCTTCACCGGCGGTTTCGCAGTGGTGGGTCCGTTGCCCGGGTTCTTGTCCATGGGTCGCAAGCCTATCCCGACGATCGGTGATTCTTGACCAAGGCCAGTTTCGCCAGCTTGGAGCCCCCGACCTGCGCAACATCCTCTGGTTGGTCCGGATCGACAAACCCTTGCGCGATCAGGTGTTCGGTGCAGCGCAACAGCGCCTTCTCAAGGTGTTTTTCCACGGTGCGCACGGATATGCCAAGTCTCTTGCCGATCTGCTTGTACGTGAGCCCATCGATGCGTTGCAGCAGAAAGACCTTCTGGCATTGCGGTGGCAAGGCGTCGACCGCATCGACAAGCGCGGCCAGCTTCTCTTCCAGGAAAGCCTGTTCGGCCATGTCCATCGATTGGCCGTGACTCGATCCGGCCGCCACGGAATCGTCCACAATGCCCACGTTGATGAACGTGACCTTCCTCTGACGCGTCTTCTTGTTCAGGGCAATGTTGCGGGCAACACGAAACAGGAACGCGCGCGGCGATCGAATCTCGGTCTTCGACGCGGCGACCAGTGCTTCCAGGTAGGCTTGCTGCAGCGTGTCTTCAATCTCCTCGCGCTCGACGAAGAACGTCGCGATGTAGCGGCTCAATGCGGACCTGCTGGCCAGGTAAGCGTGGGTCAGGGACGCGGGTTTGACGTGGTGTGCCAAAACGGTGTTCTCAGGACGCTCTTTCTTCTGTCGACACGCATACGCGGAGTACGCCCGCCACGGGGAACGGCAATTCTCAGAGCGAAAACCCCCACCCAACGGGAGAACGCCCCGGCTGTGCTGGTCCAAGTTTAGCGTCCGCCTGTAACGCCCCCGCGGCGAGCTGCACGAGTCGCAGGCAGGGCCGTCCGGCGAAGGAGAGGCGGGCGGGTGGCATTCCTCAACCGGCCACCGCGTATCGGGTTGCGCGTCCGTTTCCGATGGCGCGCAGCAAACGGGCTTCCTGAAGCGATTTCAGCACACGCTGCGCCTTGCGCTCCTCGAATCCCGTGGCGTCCATCAACTCCCGCGTGCTGATCGATTCCAGCGACGCCACCGCTGGCCACGAAGCCGCGGCGGCTTTCGGCAGTTCGTCCATGACTTGGGGCCCGGCGAGTTCGCGTGCCAGCGCCTCGGGACTTCGGTAGATGGTGAGTACGAGGTACGGTGGCTGCCACCGATAGCTCGGCAACGGGAGCTGCGCCCGAGCCGCCTGGAGACGCAGCGACCGGAGCCCCAGTCCGCGCTCCTCCGCCAGCTTCATCTGCGAAAAGACGTAGTGGAGTACGGGATTGCGGCTGAGCATGGGCGCGTCGAACGACTGCAACTGCTTGAGCGTGATCGGCTCGACCGGTAGCCCTGGACTCATGACCGCGACGTGGTCCGGCGTTACCCGGACCTGGCACTTGGCCCCCGCGATCCCGTAGTCTCGATGAATGAGTGCGTTGACGACCGCTTCCCGCACCATCTCGTAGAAAGGATCGAGGAGATGTACGTGCTCTGCCTGTGACCGGTCGATCGGGTCCGGGAGCCTTGCGCGCAGCCACGCCATCACCTCTTCGGCGGCGAAGACCTGCGGCCCGTCGAAGTCGCGCACCTCTTCCCGCCCATCGGCGAAGTGGATGGTGCCAAGCACGCCGGTGTGGGCAAGCGCCGATCTCGGCTCGCTGCCGAAAAGGAGGAGTCCGAATCCCGTAGGTACGAGCCGTCCGGTCGCCCCTTCGCACAGGAGACCCAGGCGCAGCAAGCGGCGGGTGAACGCCGCTTCATCCTCTTCGATGTTGGCGGTAACACGGTAGCGGTCCAACGCCGATGCCGACAGATCGCCGAGTTCGACCGCACTCAATTCCGATTCCAGTTCGGACAACCGTTCGGCGGGCGCCGGGGCGTCCTCCTCCCATGCCTCCGCGCGCGCCAGGGCTCGCTCCAGGAACGATGCGTTCTCGTCGCGAATCTGCCGTTGCAGATCCACGTCGAAAAGGTGGACCTCGACACCGTTGGCCTGGAGGTAACGGATGCCCCTGCGGTCCACGGTCGGGTCCGGGTCCTCGATGCCGACCCAGACCTCCTTGATTCGCGCGCGCACGATTCGTTCGGCGCAACTCAGCTTCGGCGCTTGACGCGCTCCCGGGGCGCACGGCTCCAGGGTGCAGAACAGCACGGCGCCGCTCAACGGAGCGTCTCGAAGCTTGCGCTCGATCAGGGTGTACTCGGCATGGTCGCCTTCCCGAAGTTCGCCGCGGCAAGCGCTTACGGTGTCCTCGCCCGCGCGCCAGATCACCGCGCCGACACGAGGCGTAGCCTTACCGTCCGAGCGGCGCTCCCGTTGGGATTGCCGCATGACGTCCACGGCGAGTTCCATCAGCTTGCGGGCGTCGAGTTGGGTCGAGTCGAACATGTGCTACGGTCCCATCGGCACGCGGGCCCGGCGTTCGGCCACGCGTCTTCCCGACGCGGGCAACTCCGGGAAGGTCCTTGGGAGCAATCATGCCATATTCCCGATTAACTCTGTCGGGAAAATACGTCGAGAACTGGATAACATATCTAATCCCGACATTTTAGGCTCCGTTCTGTCGGGATTTTAACCCATGGCGCGTCCCAAAACGAGAATCCCGACATCCGAGGATCTTTTGTGTCGGGATACCCAAGCGTCTTGGCGGTGCCGGCCAAGCTCTTCGCGCACGGGGCTACACTCTGCACCGTGCTGGTCCCCCGAGCGCGTCACGAAGCGCTCCGGCGACGCGCAGCCAATGCAGCCAATGAGGAGTCGTGACCATGTCCGATACCGCGACGCCAGTGATCGATTCGCAGGTGCACTGCTACGAACGCGACCGGCCCGAGCGCCCGTGGGCGAGCACGCTGGCGGGGCCGGACGAGGTCACGGGCGACGACATGGTGGCCGCCATGGACCGCCTGGGCGTGGACGGCGCGCTGCTGGTCTCCCCGTGGGCGATGTACCGCTACGACGCGAGCTACGCCCTGGAAGTGGGCGCCCGGCATCCGGACCGCTTCGGCCTCATCAAGCCGTTCGATCCCGACGCTCCGGGCGTGGCCGAGGAGGTCGCGGAGTGGGCGGGGCGACCCGGCGTGGTGGGTGCGCGCCTGATGATGGGTGCGCCCGCCCCGCGGATCGCGGCTCCGGACGGCGTCGACCGCGTGTTGGCCGCCGGCGCACGGCACGGCCTGCCGGTGAACGTGCTGTGCTGGGGGAACCTCGCGGCGTTCGCCGAGGCCGCGGAGCGCAATCCGGACACGCGGCTCGTCATCGACCACCTGGGACTCCGGCAGCCCTTCGCGCCGCCGCCCCCGGAAGAGCCGTTCGGCGACCTCCCGCAAGTCCTCGCCCTCGCGCGCTTCGACCACGTCGCGATCAAGATCTCCGGCGCCTGCACGCTGGCGCGGGAGCCGTTTCCGTTTCCCGACATCTGGGACCCTCTGGAGCGCATCTTCGATGCCTTCGGCCTGGACCGCTGCCTGTGGGGCACGGACTGGACGCGGGCGGTCGAAGTCGTCTCGCCCGACGATGCGGTAGAGGCGTTCCGCGTGACGGATCGCCTCTCGGCCTCGGACCGGGCCGCGTTGATGGGAGGGAGCCTGACCGGCATCTATGGGTGGACTCCCGGCTGACGGGACGCCGCCCTCACTCCACGGCGGCCAACACCGACACGATCTTCGCGCCGCCCATCGCGGGTTGCGTCAGCTCCGTCTTCACCGTCCGATGCGGCTTCGTGCGCGTCACCCAGGCCTGCATCGAGGAGCCGTCGTCCCCGCTCAGCTCCACGCGATAGGCGTCGAAGGTCCCCGCCCCCGTCTCGACCGACTCCGCCGCGGCCACCGCGAGCTGCACGAGTTGCACGCTCCCCATCGCGGGTTGGAAGGCCCGCAGCTGCGTCTCGAAGCCGACCTCGAGCGGCATGGTCTCCAGTTCCGTCTCGAGGTGCCCGACGACGGGTTCCCCGATCGGGACGGTGATGGGGGTCTTGCGCTGGCCTGGCACCGAGATCTCGCCGCCGATGCGGGTCTCCCCGTAGTCCAGGGTGATCCGCGCCGGCCCCTGCTCCAGGCGGCGGTGCACCGGCCGCAGGTCATCGGCGCGTACCAGGATGGTGTCCGTACTCGCGCCCATCGGCGCGTTGACGGTCGTCGCGATCTGCCAGACCTCCTCGTCCTTGTGCGTCGCGCGGGTCCGCTCGACCGTGGTGGTCATCGTCATGGTCTGCCCGCCGGCCTCCATGGTGACGTCGTAGGTCAGCGTTGCCGGTTCGAGCATCGTGCCGTCGAGCACGGCCGCGGGCAGGTCCGCCCGCGGGACGATGGCCTCGGGCATCTCGACGTCGGCGATGTCCACGCGTAGCGCCGCGAGTCTCTCGGCGACTTCCGGCGTCATGTCCTCCTGGAAGCGGCCGTCGAGGCGCCGCGCGAGAAACCGTTCGATGTCCGCGAACATGGCGAGCCGGTTCTCCCGGCCGGCGAAACCGTGCCCTTCGTCGGGCGCGAGCAGGTACTCCACCGGACGCTCGAGGTCGCGCAGCGCGACGACGATCTGCTCGGACTCCGCCTTCTTCACGCGCGGATCGTTCGCACCCTGGATGATGAGCAGGGGCGCCTCGATCCGCTCCGCATGGAAGAACGGCGACTGCGACTCCAGGCGCGCCCGGTCCGCGGCGTCGTCGGGGTCGCCGACCCGGCGCGTGAACGTCTGCCTGATCGGGCCCCAGTACGGCGGGATCGACTTCAGCAGCGTGACGATGTTGGACGGCCCGACGATCGACACCCCGGCGGCGTAAAGCTCCGGCGTGAACGTGACGCCCGCCAGCGTGGCATAGCCGCCGTAGGAACCGCCCATGATCGCGATCTGTTCGGGATCGGCGATCCCCGTGTCGACGAGATGCCGCACCCCGTCGGTGATGTCGTGCTGCATGATGCCAGTGCCCCACTCGCCGTTGCCTTCGTTGAGGAACCGCTTGCCGTAGCCGGTGGAGCCCCGGAAGTTCGGCATCATGACGGCGTAGCCCCGGTTGGCGAGGAACTGGGCCATCCCGTTGTAGCCCCAGGTGTCCCGGGCCCAGGGCCCGCCGTGCGGCACGATCACCGTCGGCAGCCCTTCGGCCGCGACGCCCCGGGGCGTCACCAGGTAGGCGGGAATCTCGCGCCCGTCCCGGGCTTCGTAGCGGATGGCTTGCATGTTCGCGAGCTGGTCGCTCGGCAGCTCGGGGCGGGCGTCGTAGAGCTTCGTGAGCGTACGCCCGCCGCGCTCGTAGAGGTACACGGCGCCGGGGTTGACGTCGCTCGCGACGGCGACGATGACGAGTGTCTCGTCCTCCGTGGACGACGCGTAACCGAACTCCCCGTCCGGCAGCCGCTCGCGGAGCCACTCGAGTTCCTGCGCGAGCGCGTCGGTCCGCGGGTAGATGCGCACGCGGTCCCCGACGTACAGGGTCGCGACCAGTTCCTCGGTGGTATCGGAGAACCAGGCGCCGGCGAGGTCCACGCGGCCCTCTGGGTCAGAGTCCACGACTTCCTCCGCGCCGGTGGCGACCTCGACCAGCAGCAGGCGGACGAGGTCCACGTCCTTGTTGCTCACCAGGTAAACGCGCTTGCCGTCCCTGTGAAAGCGGGTGGCGGCGCAGGTCTCCTCCCAGCCGCATTCGTACAGCGCACGGCCGAGCACGCCTTCCTCGACGACGAGTATCTCCGTGCCGCCGTCCGGACGTTGCCGCATCGCGAGCCGCACGGCGCCGGCGAGGTCGGTCACCCACCCGCTGACGTTGGTGTCGTTCTCGATCAGGAGGGTGCGCTCGCCCGTGTCGACGTCGAGGCGATAGACATCGTGCAGCGCCGGGTCGCGGTCGTTGATGCCGACGACGATCTGCCCGGGCGTTCCCTCCGGCACGGCATAGATCGCGGCGGTGATGCCCTCGATGGGTGTCAGGTCGCGGGCTGGCGGGACGCCGGTGGCTTCTTCGGCAGCGGCGGCCGGGTCGACCGCGTAGACGTGGAAGTCCTCTGTGCCGCCCTCGTCCTGGATGAACAGCACGTAGCGG
>JAPPHP010000252.1:7477-12673 GCA_028821035.1 Gammaproteobacteria bacterium
GTCCTCGGTCCAGAAGTGGCTGCCCAGGGGGCGCTTGGCGTCCGCCGTGAGCGGCCGCGCGGCGTCGAAGGGCTCGTCGACGTGCTTCACCCAGACGTTCATCACCCCGCGGTAGGGCTTGCCGAACGAAATCCACTGGCCGTCGGGCGAGAGCCGGGCGCCCGCGATCTCCGGATCGCCGAAGAAGACGTTGCGATCGATCAGGGGCGGGAGCGCGGCCAGTCGTTCGGCGGCGGCGTCCGCCGCGGCCGTCGCCGGCGTTGCGCCGAGAAGCAAGGCCAACCACAGCGCGAAGCCGGTGAGGCGATGGAAGCAGGCGTATCTCGGGCGGGGGTTCCGGTCGTCGGGCATCGTCACTCTCCTTTTGCGTGCCGTCCGGCGGAGATGTTAACCGGAGCGCCGCGAGCCGGGTGACGTTCCTCGGGCGCCCCCGGCTCCTCGCTATACTCCTTCCATCCCCAGCGGTTGGAGCCGCGTCATGCCCGCCGACTCCGGTGTAGCCGTGCCCGATGCCCGGCACCGCGTGCAGTACCAGCCGGACGAGAGCCCGCCGCATCTGCTCTCCCTCGGGTTCGGTGCGCAAGCCACGCTGATGATCGTCGGCGGCGTGGTGTTGACGCCGGCCATCGTCGTGCGCGCGGCCGGCGGCACGGAGGCCTTCCTGTCCTGGGCCGTGTTCGGGACGCTGCTGGTGAGTGGTCTCGCCACCGTCCTGCAGGCGCTCAAGGTGGGCCGCGTCGGCGCCGGCTACATCCTCTTCATGGGCACGTCCGGCGCGTTCATCGCCGTCAGCATCACGGCCCTCGCGGAGGGCGGGCCGGGGCTGCTCGCGACGCTGGTCGTCGCCTCCTCGCTGTTCCAGTTCCTGTTCGCCGCGCGGCTCTCGTTCGTGCGGCGGATCGTCACGCCGATGGTGGCGGGCGTCGTCATCATGCTGATCTCGGTCACGGTAACGCCCATCGCCTTCGACATGCTGGACGACATCCCGGAGGGCGCCCCCGTAGCGGCGGCCCCCGTGAGCGCGGGAGTCACGCTGCTGGCCATCCTGATCGTCGGAGCGGTCGGGATCGGGCTCGTGCGCCTGTGGGCGCCGCTCATCGGTATCGGCGTGGGTGGCGTGGCCGCGGGATTCTTCGGCCTCTACGACCTCCAGGCCGTGATCGAGGCCCCGTGGTTCGGCTTGCCCGAGCTGGCCTGGCCGGGGCTCGAGATGGGTTTCGGTGCGCACTTCTGGGCGCTGCTGCCGGCGTTTGCGTTCGTGACGCTGGTCGGCGCGGTGGAAACGGTGGGGGACTCCATCGCCGTGCAACGGGTGTCTTGGCGCCGTCCACGGACCGCGAACTTCCGGGAGGTCCAGGGCGCGGTGAATGCGGACGGCGTCGGCAACCTGCTCTCGGGGCTGATCGGCACCGTGCCGAACACGACCTATTCGTCGAGCGTCGCGGTCGTCGAGATCACCGGCGTCGCCGCTCGCAGGGCGGGCGTCTACGCGGGCGCGCTACTCGCGTTGCTGGCGTTCCTGCCGAAGGTCACGGCGCTGTTGCTGGCGGTGCCGAACCCGGTCTTCGGCGCCTTCACCCTCATGATGATGGGGATGCTGTTCGTGCAGGGCATGCGGCTCGTGATCGCCTCCGAGATCGACTCGAAGCAGGCGATGGTCGTCGGGTTGGCTTTCTGGCTCGGCGTCGGCTTCCAGGGCGAGGATGTGTTCCGCGACCTGATGAACGCCCGCTGGGCTTCGCTGCTCGGCAACGGCATGACGGTGGGCGGGTTCTTCGCCATCGCGGCCACGTTGCTGCTCGAAGTGCTCGAGCCCCGCCGCAGCCGGCTGCGGATCCCGCTCTCGCAGGCGGCGTTGCCGGACCTGCACGGCTTCCTGGACGGGTTCGCGGAACGTTCCGGATGGAGCGCCTCCGCCGCCGGGCGGCTGCGGCTCGCCGGCGAAGAGGTACTGTCCCACCTGGTCGAACTGCGCCCGCGGTCGGACAGCGCGCTCCTCGTGCTCGCCCGTCCCGACCGGGAAGGGGCGGAACTCGAGTTCGTCGCCGCGCCGAGCGAAACCAACGTCGAGGACCAGATGCTGGTGCTGGACGGCAAGAAGGAGTTCGCTCTCGACGAAGTGTCGCTGCGGCTGCTCGACCACGCCGCCGAGTCCGTACGGCACCAGCAGTATTACGACACGGACTTCATCACGGTCCGCGTGCGGCGCGCGCCGGACTCCTGAGGCCGACCCGCAGGGACGCCAGGCTTCGACCCGCACTTCAGGTCGACGCCGGTTCGCCTTGCCCTTGGCCGTGTGGGGCGGTCGAAAGGAGCCCGGGAAGTGCGCCTTTGTGGCATCCTTTCCCGCTTGGCATGTCCGGGACTGGGGCAGGAGGCCGACGTGGAAATCCGACCAACCAACGGGGGCTGCGGCGCGGAAGTCGCCGGCGCCGACCTGAACACGCTCTCGAATGCCGAGGTCGAGGCGATCCTCGATGCGCACGCCGAATACGGCGTCGTGTTCTTCCGCGACCAGCGGTTGACGCCCGACGCGCAGCTAGCGGCCGCGGAGCGGTTCGGGCCGATCAACGTGAACCGGTTCTTCTCCCGGGTGCCCGAGCAGCCGCGCGTCGCCGAAGTGCTGAAGGAGGCCCACCATCCGAACAACATCGGCGGCGGCTGGCACACCGATCACTCCTATGACCAGTTGCCTGCCATGGGCTCGATGCTCTACGCGATCGACGTGCCCGCCCACGGTGGCGACACGATGTTCGCCAACATGTACAAGGCGTACGAGTCGCTTTCCGATGGCCTGAAGCGCACCTTGGAGGGCCTTTCGGCAGTGCACTCGAGTCGCCACGTTTTCGGTCCCGGCGGCTACCACGAACAGCGTCGGGACGCACGCTACGAGAACGCGGAGCAGGCCACCCAGGACGCGGTCCATCCGGTCGTGATCCGGCATCCCCGGTCGGGGCGCCCGGCGCTCTACGTCAACGGCGCGTTCACGCTGCACATCGAGGGCTGGACCGTCGAGGAGTCGCAGCCCCTCCTGCAGTACCTCTACCGCGTTGGGGCGCGCCCCGAGCACACCTGTCGGTTCCGTTGGGAGCCGGGCAGCGTCGCCTTCTGGGACAACCGGGCGACCTGGCACTACGCACTCGACGACTACCCGGGCGAGACCCGGCGCATGCACCGGGTGACGATCGACGGGGGCGAGTTGGAGGCCTACGCGGCCTGATTCGGCATGGGGCGCATCGTTGCACAGACCCGCGTCACGAACCTGTTCGATCCGGACAAGTCGATTCAATGCGGGATGCTGGTCGACACAGGGGCGGGTGCGCTGATCCTTCCCAGCGCGTGGAAGGAGCGGTTGGGGGACTTCCGACGTTCCGAGACCGTGGAACTCCAGATGGCCAACGGTGATGTGTTACGGGGGGAAGCCTGCTGGCCCGTGGAGATCGAGATCGAAGGGTTCCGCCCCGTGGCCAACGAAGTGGTCTTCCTCGAAATGGACGAAGGCGACGAGGAAATGTCACAGGAACCGCTCTTGGGCTACGTCATTCTGGAACAGGCCCAGGCGGCTGTCGACATGCTCGGACATCGGCTGGTGCCCGTGCGTTACATCGACATGAAGTAGCCACGGCCGCGGATTTCCGACCGCCGGCAATTGTGGCAATCTCCCGCCACGCACCACGCAGGGGTACATCCGCATGACTCGGCTCAAGTTCGGGGCGTTCCTGGCGCCGCACCATCCCATCGGCGAGCACCCGACGCTGCAGTTGCAGAGTGACCTGGAACTGGCGGCCCACCTCGACCGCCTCGGCTACGACGAGTTCTGGTGCGGCGAACACCACTCGACGGGCTGGGAGGTCATCGCGTCGCCGGAGTTGTTCCTGGCGGCGGCGGCCGAGCGCACGTCGCGGATCATGCTCGGCACGGGGGTCGTCTCGCTGCCGTACCACCACCCCTTCATGGTCGCGCAACGCATGGTGCAACTCGACCACCAGAGCCGCGGGCGCGCCATCTTCGGCTCCGGCCCTGGCGCGCTCCCCTCGGACGCGCACACGCTGGGCGTCGATCCCATGCTCCTTCGTGACCGGCAGGACGAGGCGATGGGAGTCATCAAGCGGCTCTTCGCCGGCGGCGAGCGGTTCGACTACGAGAGCGACTGGTTCACGCTGCGCGACGCCAAGCTGCAACTGCTGCCGCTGCAGGAAGAGATGGAGTTCGCCGTGGCGTCCCTGATCTCTCCTTCGGGCATGACCCTGGCCGGCAAGCACAGCACCGGCGTCCTGTCGATCGGCTCGACCACCACGGCCGGCATCCAGGCGCTCCCCCTGCAGTGGAGCTTCGCCGAGGAGTCCGCCGCCAAGAACGGCGGCACCGTCGATCGCGCGAACTGGCGGCTGGTCCTCTCCTGGCACATCGCCGAGTCCCGCGAGGAAGCGCTCCGGCAGGCCGGCGCCGGGTTGCTGCGCCACAGCAACGAGTACCTGGTCGGGACGCTGGCGGCCGGGCAGGGCGCCGTCTACAAGACGCCGGAAGAGGCCGTGGAGGCCACGGCCTGGGGCGAGAATCCCATCAACGTGATCGGCACGCCCGACGACCTCGTCGCCCGCATCCGCGAACTGCAGGAACTGACCGGGGGCTTCGGCGCGGTCATCGCCTTCGCCCACGACTGGGCGAACCGGGAGGACACGCTCCGGAGCTACGACCTGGTCGCCCGCTACGTGATCCCCGAGACGAACGGCATGCTGGCAGGCTACGAGGAGTCCAACCGCTTCGTCATCGACCACCGGGACGTCTGGAACCGCGCCGGCGCCGCCATCATGAGCAAGATCGCGGAGAACGAGCGCGCCGCGGCGGCGATGCAGGACTCCGCGACCCGCGCGCCGGCGTTCATCGCCGACGTGTCCGCCACCATGGACAAGGACGCCGTCGAGGAGGCGGCGGGCAGCGACTGACCGCGGTCCTTGGGCCGCACAGGGAGGTGGGTTGCCGCGTGAGGGCTCGGCTTGCCCGTACTCCGTGTGGACACGCGCTTGACGCGCTTACGCCTCGCGCCAATACTCGCTTTGCTCGCCCCAACCGGTGTTTAGGCAGACCCCAACGATGTCCTTTCGGGCGGATCTCGCGTTGTACGATCGTGAGGGTCGGCTTAGCCCGGATCCGTCACCGATCTACCGTCGCTGAGGTTGTCTGGAGGCGGTTGTT
>JAPPHP010000093.1 GCA_028821035.1 Gammaproteobacteria bacterium
CGTCTCCCCACCGTCGCCGTTCTGATCGGGCCGAACGCGTCAGGGAAGACGACCCTGCTACGGGCCCTGGTCAACGTCTTCCAGATCGCCTCCGCAGGGCTCGGCGACGACCAGCCCCTGCGCAAGGTCGTCCCGTTCCTGTCGGACGAGACGCGCCATGAGCCAACCCGGTTTTGCCTGGAGATGGAGGCAGACTGGCTTGACGATGGTCAGCCAGCAGTCTTCCGGTACGTCCTTGAGGTGGCGCGCGGCGAGTCGGAGGAGGCCGATGCACGCGAACTGGAGCAACTCCTTCTGAGGCCTGCGACCATCAGCCACGAGGCGCTGCATCACTTCCCCAGGGGGCGCCCCCGTCGCCTGCTCGAGCGCAAGCACTCGCAAAGCGGTGTCTACGTCGCTCCAGAGCTGGGAATCCGCCCGGGAGACGACCGTCTGAAGGCGGTCCGCGCCGACACGTCCGTCATCGCTACCCTCGACCCCCTGAACGTCCCTTTTGCATCCCGCGTCGCGGAGCAGTTCCGCGGCTACCTGCGCGCCGTGTCCCCCACGCTCGACTCGACCGGCAAGCTGCACGCTGACGAGTTGGCCATCGCGCTCGATGCCGCCGATGGCTTGAGACAACGCGTGCGCAACGAGTTGCGATGCAGTGACCTGGGGATCCTGGACCTCGAGGTGCGGGATGGCCCAGGCAAGGGTGTCGCCTTCTGGTTTCGTCATGAGGGGATCGACGGCTGGCTCCCACTTGGTCTGGAGTCAAGCGGCACGCAAAGACTCTTCCGGCTGCTACCGCAAGTCGGACTCGCCCTGGACGAAGTCGGGCTCGCTGTACTCGACGACCTCGACGGCGACCTGCACGTCGACATCGCCGGCGAGATAGCCCGCTGGTTTCGCTCGCCCGAACGCAACCCGCGCAACGCCCAGCTTCTGGCCACTTCGCACAACGTCGGCCTGCTCGACGACCTCGAGAAGGAGGAGGTGTTCGTCGTGGAGAAGGACCATTCGGGTGCGACTCGCGTCCACGGGGCGCAGGACGTGACCGGGTTGCGACGCGACGCTCGCCTGTATGCCAAGTACCGCTCGGGAGCACTTGGCGGGGTCCCTCGGTTCGGCTGATACACGTTGCCACGCCGCAAACGGACGCCTCCCAGGCGGACCATCTTCGTCGGGACCGAAGGGGAGAGCGAGCGGGCGTTCGTGAAGTTCCTGCAGCGGTGCTCCGACACTGCGGGGCTCCACATCCATCTCACGGTAAGACCAGGTACAGGTGGCGACTCCGTCGCCGTTATCGAGGGTGCGCACCGTCGACTCGCGAAGGAGTCCGGCCGCCCGGACTTCTCCGAGCAGATTGTTCTGCTGGACGCGGACCGCATCCAGCAGGATATCCGGCAGGGACGAGACGCGCGGGCTGCGGCATCTCGCTACGGCTTCAAGGTCATCCTGCAGCAGCCCAACCTGGAAGGACTGCTTCTAAGACTATGCCCCGGCCAGGAACGCCGGCATGTCGCCCCAGAGAAAGCGCTAACGGAACTGCGCAAGCACTGGCCACAATACCGCAAGCCACCGACTGCGCAGGAACTTTACGAGCGATTCGACCTTGGCGACCTGCGCCGGGTCGCCCAACACGATCCAGCCTTCCGGGAGTTGCTCGACATCCTCGAGCTATGACGAACCGACGTGAGTCCGGCGGTGAACGGTCGGGTCCTCGGGAGCAAACGAAGAGACGCCGCGACACTTATCGGGCTACAGCGTCCTGAGCACGATGGGCGTCAGGATTCCGCCGACCGCCAGCAGCAACAGTGCCCAGAGGCGGTTGTCCATCCGTCTCCAGTCCTGCCTCAACTCCGCGACGCTGCGTTCGATCGCCTCCATGCGCTTCTCCAGGGCATGCTGCAGATCTTCCAGCCGCAGATCGTGAGCGCCGCCTACGGGTCTATCCATCGCGAGTGCATCCATGCCGGTCCTTGCCAGCTGGCAGGATAGCCCCGCCCCGGCACCCGAACAATGGCAAAAGGCTTACACGCCCAAGCGGCGAACGCCCCTGGTCAGCCGCCCCGCGAGTACCGCTCGACGAAGGGCCAGAAGTCCTCGAACATCCGGTCGGTGTCCGGGGACGGCTGGTGGCCGAACCCGTGGGGCAGCCCGGGGTAG
Organism: Gammaproteobacteria bacterium; assembly: GCA_028821035.1. Taxonomy (GTDB): domain Bacteria; phylum Pseudomonadota; class Gammaproteobacteria; order Pseudomonadales; family Azotimanducaceae; genus VXNE01. The sequence goes on from JAPPHP010000093.1 coordinate 2,149, forward strand.
AAGAGGTAGTTCAGGACGCCGCCGGCGCGCTGGTAGGCGCGCACGAGTTGCAGGGTCATCTCCTGCGGCACGTTGGCGTCCGCGCCCGGCTGCACGACGGCTACCGGCGGCAGTTCCTCCGCCTCCCCCGCTGCCAGCGTCCGCTGGACGCTGGCCTGGGCCATGTGGGGCTCGTCCCGGTAGTAGCTCCGGTGCCCGGCGACGAGTTCCTCCCGACCCACGGCCTGCGCGTAGCGGAACCGGAACAGCGGGTCGGAGACGGGCCAGAGGGCGATGACGTAGCTGGTCCGGGCTGACACCGGCGCATCCTGGAACGCGCCGTCCATCTCGAACGGAGTGCCCCGGTGGGCATCGACGTCCGGCTGGATCGCCGTGACCAGAACGAGGTGCCCGCCCGACGAACTCCCGACGAGCCCGATGTGGTCCGGGTCCACTTCCAGGCGCTCCGCGTTCGCCCGCACGTAGCGAACGCCGGCCGCGATGTCCGCCACCGCGCAGGGGTGCTTGCCGCTGCGCCCGTCCCGGAAGTCGAGGGAGAAGACGCTCATGCCCCGCCGGGCAAACTCCTCCGCGAGATGCTGCATGCTGAGCCGGTCGCCGATCGACCAGGCGCCGCCGTGCACCATGACGACGGCCCGTCCGAGGCGTTCCGAGGCGTTCCGCGGGCGATACAGTTCCGCCAGCAACTCCATGCCCGGGACCCGGGCAAAGGGCAGGCTGGTCTGTTCGATCGCTGTCGACAAGGGGCTGGCTACACCGGCGGCCGCCACTCCACCCCGCTCTGGAACTGGGTCTCGGAGACCCGTTCGAAAAGCCTTAGGCGCATCGTGTCGGACTCGTGCGCGTACTCCGAGAGCCCCGCCAGGTTGCGTGTTTCGCGCGGATCGTTCTCGAGATCGAACAGGAGGTAGACCTGTCCTTCTGTATTGACCGCCGCCTTCCACTTGCCGTCGGTGACCATGAACTCGCCCCGGTACTCCGAGATGGCCGCTTCTCGATGGGTCGAGCCGTTTTCCATGGCCGGCACGAGGGACTTCGCGAACTGCGGGTAGTCGATCGCGCCACCGGCGAGCTCCAGCAGCGTCGGGCCGAGGTCGCAGTTCTCCGCGGGGGCGTCCACGACCTTGCCGCCCCCGTTCGCCGCGGTTTGCGGTGTACGGACGAGCAGGGGCACGCGCAGGGCGCCGTCGAGGAAGTTCATCTTGTAGATGAGTCCCCAGTCCCCGTTCATCTCGCCGTGGTCCGAGGTGAAGCCGATCACGGTGTTGTCCATCTCGCCGCGGGCCTCGATGACCGAGAGCACTTCGCCGATCTGGTCGTCGATCAGGGTGACGTTGCCGGCGTAGTTCGCCCGCATCGCCCCTTCCTCGCCCGGATCGAAGCGCGGCGACAGGCGCTCCAGCATGAGGTCGAGCACACCCTTTGGGCGCGGCGGCTCGTCCGGGCGCGGCACGGGCGCCGGCATCGCCTCCGGGTCGTACATGCTGGCGTACGGCTCCGGAGCGTCCCACGGCTCGTGCGGTCCCCCGAAGCTCATCCAGCAGAACCACGGCTCGTCGCGGTCGTAGGCTTCGAGATACTCCTTCGTGCGCTGGCCGACGTAGACGTCCGCGTAGTCCTCGAGCGGCAGGACGGAGGGACGCGCGACGTGGGGCTTGTTGGCGAACCGCTCGCGGAAGTCCTCGCGGTAGCCCTCGAGCAGTCCCTTGTCCTCCCACATCTTCGTCATGTGGCTCATCACGGCGGCGCTCGCCCGGGGCCCGCCGATCTCGTCCACGTCGTCGAGACCGTAGGCGTTGATCAGGTACTCGCGCTCGCGCAGGTCGCCCCGGTGCGGGTGGAGGTGCGTCTTGCCGAACATGCTCGTCCGGTACCCGAGGTCGCGGATCGCGCGCATCCACGTCGGAACGTCCTCCGGCATCGCGTAGGTGATGTTGTCCCACACGTTGTTGTTGTGCGGGTAGTGGCCGGTCGCCAAGGTTACGCGGGCGGGAATGCAAATCGGCGTGGTGGTGACGCAGTAGCTGAAGCGCACCCCTTCCGCCGCGATGCGGTCAAGGTTCGGCGTGCGCACCCAGTCGCCGGCGCAACTCATTGCGTCCCAGCGCTGCTGGTCGGTCATGATGAACAGGATGTTCGGATGCGTCATTTGCCCTTCCCTCCCCCGTAACGTCGGTCCCTTGTATCAGAACGGTCCGCGCCGACGCTGCGGAGCGTCGTCCACCTTGCGCCGCTTGAGTTCGACGCCATGCTCCGGCCGGAACGACGCGACGGCCACATGGCCGCCCGCGACGCTCGCGTAGCTGCCGACCGGGGAGCCCGGATAGCACGCCGTCACCGAGCCCTGGCTCATGTCCCCCCAGACGTGCACGTGGCCGAGCGCCAGGTAGTCGAAACCCGAAGCCCGGATCTCCTCGTGCGTGATCTGCGAGGAACCGATGCCCTCGCGTTTCGAGACCACGAGTCCGTGGGCGAGGCCGATGTTCCAGACTCCCTCCCGGCGTTCTGGCGCGCCTTCGAGCGGCTCGTTCTCCGGCGCGTGCTCGGCCATCGCCCTGCCCCAGGCGACGGCGCCGAGTTCGTCGAACTCGATGCTCGCGCCCGCGGTGTCCAGCATCAGGTGCACGTGTCCGCCGACATCGTCCGCCTCGATTCGCCGCCAGATCGAGTAGTGATCGTGCACGTCGTGGTTGCCCGGCAACACCACGACCGGGCAGGAGAGCCGCGCGAGCTGGTCGCGGACGAAGTCGAAGTCCTCGTCCGGGACCCGGTTGTTGTCGAACAGGTCGCCGGCGATCAGCAGGAGATCGGCGGTCTCCTCCAGGGTGACGTCGACGACCGCCGCGAAGGCGCGTTCGGCGTGGTTCCGGAACCCGTCCACCGGCTCCCCGACGTAGCGACCGTCGAGGTGCACGTCCGACGTGTGTACGAGTTTGAGCGCGCGAACCGGCATGGCGACCTGTCGCCGCCCGGACGGGGTCCGCCCGGGCGGATCGTTAAGCGCGTCAGCCCCGCATCGGGTTGATCGGCGGCCAGGACTCCTTGGTCGACAGGATCGCTTCGCCCACGTCCTCCACGTCCCAGGGCTCTTCCGACTCGTCCTTCTGGGCGACCGTCTGGAGCTGCCAGTTGAGGAGCGAGACGCTGTTGCCGGCCACGAGCCACGTACGCCCGGTGACGTCCTTCGCTTCGTCGGTGCAGAGCCACACGACCGAGGGCGAGACCTTCTCCGGCGGGAACCGGTCCTTCACCTGGTCGGGGAGGATGTCGTCCGTCAGGCGCGACAGGGCGGTCGGCGCCAGGATGTGGACGTTGACGCCATAGCGCATGCCCTCGAGGTACAGACAGCGGGCGAAACCCGCGATGCCGGCCTTGGCGGCGCCGTAGTTCGTCTGGCCGAAGTTGCCGAGGAGCCCGGACGTCGAACTCGTCACGACGATGCGCCCGCCGTGTCCCTGCTCGAGCATCTGGTCGTAGGCGGCCTTCGCCGTGAGATACGTGCCGCGCAGGTGGACGTCGACGACAACGTCCCACATGGCGTTGTCCATGTTCTTGAAGGACTTGTCGCGCAGGATGCCGGCGTTGCAGATGCAGATGTCGAGCTTGCCGAAGCTGTCCACGGCGGCCTGTACCATGCCCCGCGCCTGGTCCTGATCCGCCACGTTGCCGTAGTCGGCGACGGCCTGGCCGCCGGCCGCCTGGATCTCCGCGACCACCTGGTCCGCCATGGCGCTGCCGGCACCGGTCCCGTCGCGCGCGCCGCCGAGATCGTTCACCACGACCGAAGCGCCCTCCGCCGCGAGCAGCAGCGCGTGCGTGCGGCCGAGACCGCCCCCGGCGCCCGTTACGAGCGCGACCTTACCGTCCAGCATTCCCATGAGCCGTAAGCCCTCCGTTAGAATCGATGATTTTGCGACCGAGTTCGCGAAAGCGAACCGGCGATTCTACGGGGTAGGACATGGATAAGCTATTCGACCTCGGCGGCAAGACCGCCCTCATCACCGGCGGCAGCCGGGGCCTCGGCCGCGAGATGGCGCTGGCGTTCGCGGACCACGGCGCCGACGTGATCGTCACCAGCCGCAAGCTCGACAACTGCGAGAGCGTGGCGGCCGAGGTCGAGGCGAAAGGCCGCAACGCCATGGCCTACGCGTGCCACGTCGGCCACTGGGACGAGTGCGACGCCCTGGTCGAGGCCGCCTACGAACGCTTCGGCAAGGTCGACATCCTCGTCAACAACGCCGGCATGTCGCCGCTCTACCCCAAGCTCTCGGCAGTCACCGAGGACCTGTTCGACAAGGTCGTGGGCGTCAACCTCAAGGGCCCCTACCGCCTGTCCGCCCTCATCGGCGAGCGCATGGCCGAAGGCGACGGCGGCTGCATCATCAACGTCAGCAGCAACGCCGCGGTGGACCCCTCTCCCAACTCCGAGCCCTACGGCGCCGCGAAGGCGGGGCTCAACTCCCTGACGCGCTCCCTGGCGTTCGCCTTCGGCCGCAAGGTCCGCGTGAACTGCATCCAGGCCGGCCCCTTCCTGACCGACATCTCGAAGGCGTGGGCCCCGGCTGCGTTCAAGGCCTTGGAGACGCGCCAGGCCCTCGGCCGCGGCGGCGAGCCGGACGAGATCGTGGGCGCGGCGCTCTTTCTCGCGAGCCCGTCGGCGAGCTTCACGACCGGTGCGGTCATCCGGGTGGATGGGGGGTCTCCGTAAGGGAAGGCATATTTCCGTCGCCAACGGTTCGGCGAGAGGAAGCGTATGCAGCGGCACGCGTGTGTGCGCATCGCCTCTATCCCACGAGCGTGACGGCCTCGACGACGCGCGGCGTCGGATCAACGCCGGTCAGCGCTTCCAGGGTGGCCAGCCCGCCGGGGTTGGCGATGTTCGCCTCGAACACGTAAGGCCACGCGAGGTCGAGACCCGCGAAGCGCGCACCCTGCGCATTCAGCCGGGCGACTACCCTCAAGGCGAGTTCCCTCTCTTTGCGCGAAAGCTCCGCCGGCCGTGGGACGGCACCGGCCGCGACGTTGCCGGTCTTCGCGTAGGCGCCGATGATCCGGTCGCCCGCGACGATGACGCGTTTCTCCCGGGTCGGCGCGTCGGGAACGTATCGCTGCAACACGCAGTAGCCGCCGTGCGCCGTGAGTCGCTGGACTACCCCCTCGGTGTGCGGGCCGTTCCCTTCCACCCGCACGACATCCCGCCCGAAGCTGCCCGCCATGGGTTTGACCACCCACCGCCCTCCTGACGCGATCCGCCGCAGCAGGGGGGCCGGTTCCGTACTCGCGTAGGTCTCTGGCTGGAACTCCGGGAGCCCGAGCTTGCCGTGCAGGAGGACCAACGCATCGACGGTGTTGACGAAGCGATCCTGCGGCACCAGTCGAAGCAAGTGCATCCGATCGAGGAACGTCTCCCTGCGGCCGAAGCCGAGGAGCCAGACGAGGTCGAAACCGTCGAGCGCCACCGTGCCGCCGTCCAGGCCGCACGCGGATACTCCGCGCGGGGTCAGCGCCAGCGTCTCGTGGGTCAGCCAAGCGACTTCCCAGCCGGCGTCCGCAAACGCCCGCGCGAGCCGCTCGAGGTTGTCGTTCGCCGGTTCCCCGACGTCCGAAGAGAGCAACGCAACACGCAAGGCGGGATCGACTCAGTCCCGGGCGGACTCGAGTTCGGCGACGACCCTGCCGCCCGCGTCGCGGCCCGTCAGCTCGCTGCGCACCATCCACCGGGGCGGCTCCCGGCTCATCCACACGGTGGCCGCGAGTCCGCTGCCGCCGACATCGACGAGTTCCAGCCGATAGGCGCCGAAACGGCCGGCCGGTACGTCCACGGACTCCACGCCCGTGACGTTGGCGCGCCACTCGTGGATCTGCTGGCGTTCGAGGTCGAGGGTCCGGAAATGCGCTTCGAAGCCGGGAGCCAGTGCCGCGCCGGCGAATGCGGTGTCCAGGTGACCCACGACGGGGCCGGCGGTCGGAATGGTCACCGGACGGTCCTCACCGCCCGGTTCGACGATCACGCCGGACACGCCCTCCGATCCCAGGTCGAGCATGACCCTGCCTTCGCCGATCCGCACGTTCCGGTGCAGCGCGACGAGGTCCGGGGCGTTGAGGTACACCGTGTCGACCAGCTCACCCGCCGCCACCCGGGCCCGCGTCTCCACCCGCCATACGGGGGTGCCGCGCCACGACTCCCTCGACCTGCTGACCTCCGACCCGAACGCAAACTCCTCGCCATCGACGATGACCGCGATCCGGTAGCGCAGCGACGCCGGCGCGATACGCGCTCCGTCGGCGCGCAACGGCGCGACGTCCGCGACCCCGACGGCGCCACCCTCCACGTCGGTCCCGACGGCGGGCATCGCCCATGCGGCGATCACCCCCAACATGGCACCCAGGACAGTCCCGACCCTCACCTGAAGCGTCCCTGTGATCCCCGTAAACTGGGCTATTATCCACCGATGCGTACCGATTACAGTCTCGCGCCCGCCGAGGTACCGGTACACGAACCGGCAGTGCTGTCCGACACCCAGCGGGCGCTACGCAAGGACGAGATCCGGGACCGCCTCGACGCCCTCGACGCGGTGCTGGTGGCGCACTACTACGTCGACGGCGACATCCAGGACCTGGCGCTCGAAACGGGCGGATGCGTCTCGGACTCCCTCGAGATGGCCCGCTTCGGGCGCGACCATCCGGCGTCCACGCTGATCGTCTCCGGCGTGCGCTTCATGGGCGAGACGGCGAAGATCCTCTCCCCGGAGAAACGCGTGCTCATGCCGACCCTCGAGGCGGAGTGCTCCCTCGACATCGGCTGCCCGCCGGACGAGTTCGAAGCGTTCGCCGCGGAGCACCCCGACCGGACCGTGGTCGTCTATGCCAACACGTCCGCGCGTGTGAAAGCCATGTCCGACTGGGTGGTGACGTCGAGCGTCGGACTGCGCATCGTGGAACACCTCGCCGCCCGCGGCGAGAAGATCCTGTGGGCGCCGGACAAGCACCTCGGGGCCTACATCGAGCAGCAGACCGGGGCGGACATGCTGCACTGGACCGGCGCGTGCGTGGTCCACGAGGAATTCAAGTTCCAGGCGCTCATGGACCTGAAGAACGTTTACGCGGACGCCGGGGTGCTCGTCCATCCGGAGTCGCCGGCCGCGGTCATCGGCATCGCGGACCGCGTCGGCTCGACCAGCCAGATCCTACAGGCGTCGCTAGAACTGCCCAACGACACATTAATCGTCGCCACCGACCCGCGCCTATTCCACCAGTTTCGCCGGCGCTCGCCGCACAAGCGTTTCATCGAGGCGCCCACCGCCGGCGACGGCGCCACCTGCCGGAGCTGCGCGCATTGCCCGTGGATGGCCATGAACGAACTGGACAACCTGGCGCAGACCCTGGACCGCCTGGACAACGAAGTGCTCGTCGATCCCGAAATCGGCCGGCTCGCCATGATCCCGCTGCAGCGGATGCTGGACTTCCCCAAGCCCTGAGCCTCGCCGCGCGACTCCCTTCGAACGTCTCTTCGAAAGTCTCTTCGAACAAAGGAGAGCCTCAGTGCCAGCAGAGAAGTCCCCGCGTACCCCACCCGAGACTCCGCTGAGCGAACTCGCCCGCCGGGCCGCGGACGACCCGCACCGCGTCCATGTCGAGGATGTCGACGGCAGGTCGCTCTCCTACGCCGAGACCGCCACCGAGGCCCGTCGCTGGGCGGCCGCCTACCGAAGCATCGGCGTCGAGCCCGACGAGATCGTCGTCACGATGCAGAACAACTCCATCGACTCCATGCTCGGGTGGTACGGGCTTGGCTGGCTGGGCGCCACGGAGGCGCCCGTCAACGTCGACTACCGCGCCGATCTCCTGGTGCACGCGCTGAATCTCACGCGCGCCCGCACGATGGCGTGCCTCGGCCAGTTCGTGCCCCGGCTGCTCCAGGTGGCGAACCGGCTCGAACACCTCCGCCAGGTCGTCGTGCTCGACGACGAGGACGTGCCCGAGCTGCCGTGGCGCTGCTGGATCGCATCCGAACTGCTTGCCGGGGCGGAACCCGCGGAGGACCTCGAACTGCCCGCACCATGGCGGATCGGCGCGATCCTGTTCACGTCCGGCACTACCGGGCCGTCCAAGGCCGTGCGGCTGCCCTGGGCGCAGATCATGGCGATGGCACAAGGGGCGTTCCTCATCGAGGACCTCACCGCCGACGAGGTGATCTACAACCCCGGTCCGACCTACCACGTCGGCTCCAAGTGCTTTCCGACCCTCGCAGCGCTGCTCGGCGCGCGCCACCTGATGCGTCCGTGGATCTCCGAGCGCAGGATCGCGGAGGACTACCTGAGGCACGGCGTAACCACCGGCACGGCGCCCAGGGAGTGGGTCCTCGAGCCCGACGCGCCAGACGCGGTCGCAAGCGCGCTGCGCAACGTGCTGGTGCCGACGATGCACCCGAGCTTCATTCCGCCGCGCGAACGGCGTGGCTGGCGCATGTACAGCACCTTCAACATGACCGAGCTGTCGTGCCCGGTCGGGTATCCCACGTGGAATGCCGACCGGTTCGACGACCGGGGCCGGGCGAGCCAGGGCACGGTCCGCCCGGGGTACGAAGTCCGCATTGTGGACGAGCACGACCAGCCCCTGCCCGCGGGCGAGGTCGGCGAGATCGTCTTCCGCTCCGACATCCCGTGGGTGCTGAACGCGGGCTACCTGAACATGCCCGAGCCGACCGCCGCCGCCTGGCAGGGCGGATGGTTCCACACGGGCGACGCCGGCTACCTCGACGACGAGGGCTGGTTCTACTTCATCGACCGGCTGAAGGACTGCATCCGCCGACGCGGCGAGAACATCTCGAGCTTCGATGTCGAGATGTCCGTGATGGCGCATCCGGAAGTCGCCCTGGCCGGCGCGATCGCCGTCAAGGAGAACGATCGGCCTGGCGCCAACGAGGAAGTCAAGGTTTGCTGCGTGCGCACCGAAGGATCCTCGCTCGACGGCGAAGGGCTCGTGCGGTGGCTCATCGGCAAGATGCCGCGGTTCATGGTCCCGCGTTACGTCGAGTTCTCCGACGAACTCCCGCTCACGCCTACGCAGAAGGTGCGCAAGGTGGAGCTGCGGAAGGTCCCCCTGACGGAGCGCACTTTCGACCGCGAGGCCGCCGGTATCGAGATTCCGAGGGACGGATGACGCCGCCCCGGCCCGTCGGGAGCGAAACCGCGACGCATCGACTGCCCGACGGGCGAACGCTCGCGTTCTGCGAGTTCGGCGATCCCGACGGCGACCCGGTCTTTCACGCGCACGGCGTGCCGAGTTCCCGGCTCGAGGGGGCGCTCCTCCATGACGCGGCGTGCAGGCACGGCTTCCGCGTCATCTCGACCGACCGACCCGGTATCGGACGGTCCACCTACCTCCCCGGCCGGAAGTTCCTCGACTATCCGAAGGACATCGCGTCCCTGGCAGACGCCCTCGGCCTCGCACGGTTCGGCGTGATGGGCACCTCCGGCGGCGGCGCCCACACGGCGGTCTGCGCCTACGCGCTCCCCGAACGCCTCACGGTCAACGTCACCGTGTGCCCTTTCACGAACTTCGCCGAGTTCCCCGCGCCGGAAACGCTGCTGTCGGGCGCGGAAGCGGTCACGTGGAGGCTGGCCCGGATCTCGCCCGCGCTGGTCTTCGCGATGTGCGGCTCGATGGCGCTGGCAGTGCGTGGTCTCGGGACGCGCTACGAACAGTGGGCGGCAACCGCGGCCACCAAGGGACAAGGCCCGGATGCCGAGGTGGCGCGCGCGAACCCGGAGAAGATGGCGATGATGGGGCGCGTAACGGCCGAGGCCTTCGCGCAGGGGGGGCGCGGGGTCGCCGTGGACACCATGATCCAGTACTCGGACTGGGGGTTCCGACTCGCCGACCTACGGGGCCGGATCCACCTCTTCCACGGCACGGAGGACAAACTCGTGCCCTTCGAGTTTGGCCGTTACATCGCCGATCATGCCCCCAACTGCGAGTTTCACGCCCTCGAGGGGTGGGGCCATTTCATCACCCTGAAGTCCCCTGACCTCATTTTTGAGACGGCGCGCCGGGAGCTGGACGGACAGCGGCAGGGCAGCGGGTGATCCACCCCTCCGCGCGACGCTATCATTCCCCGATGCCCGCACCGATGAGACTCCTCGCCCGCGCCGCCCTCGCCCTGGTACTGGCCGCTCCGGCAACGGCCTCCGAATACGTCGATGGCTGGGGACCGCCGGTCGGCACGACGATCCCGGAGGCCAGCTTCGACGACCAGGCCGGCCAGCCGCGGACCTTCACCGGCCTGATGGGGTCCCGCGGTCTCCTCCTCTTCTTCAACCGCTCCGCGGACTGGTGACCCGTCTGCAAGCGTCAGCTCGTGGAGCTGAACGAGCACCACGAACGGTTCGCGCAGGCCGGCGTGGCTGTCGCGGCCATGACGTTCGAAGGCGTGGACGTGCTCGCGGA
>JAPPHP010000324.1:0-3765 GCA_028821035.1 Gammaproteobacteria bacterium
CCCCCACCTCTCAGTGGGTGTTTTTGGCTACGGGCGTGGGGGGGGTAATCTGCCTCACGCGCTCGTCCGCGCGGGGCCCCGCCGGCCGCGGGCCCGGGGGCGGCCGGGACTCAGATTTCGAAACCGATCGGTTCGATGCCACAGACCGAGTAGGTCACCGGCGGCCGGCGGGACCAGAGCGGTTCCACCGCAATCGCCCGCCAGTCCTCGATCTCGGCCTCCAGCGACGCCACGGTGTCCGGCCGCGCGTCCGCCAGGTCCTCCTGTTCCCGCGGGTCCGCGGCCAAGTCGTAGAGAAAGCCGCCGGGGCGGTCCTGGTGCGGCTTGATCAGCTTCATCGTCCCCTGCCGCACGGCGACCGTCGGGTAGTTGCGCCACACGAACCGGTCGTGGGACCAGCGCCCCTGCCCGTCCACCAGCGGTCCGAGATCGCGCCCGTCGAGCGCGGTGTCGTCCGGGAACGGCGCTTCGGCCGCCGCGAGCAGCGTGGGCAGGACGTCGAGCGTCGAGACGGGTTCGTCGATCCGGGTACCGGCCGGAATCCGGCCGGGCCAGCGCACCAGGTACGGGACGCGCACGCCCCCCTCATAGTAGGTGAGCTTGCCCCCGGACAGGGGATCGCAGGAACACAGTCCCTGGAAGTACGCCGCGCAGCCATTGTCGGACAGGAAGATCACCAGCGTGTCGTCCGCGATGCCGTGCGTCTCCAGCGCGTCGAGGATGCGCCCGACGGCGTCGTCGAGGGCGGCGATCATGCCGAAGTAGATCCGCTGCAACTCGCTCTCGACCTCGGCGAACCGATCGTAGTAGCGCCGCGTCGTCTGGAACGGCGAATGCGGCGCGTTGAAGGGTACGTACAGGAAGAAGGGCTCCTCCTGATGGCGCTCGACGAAGTCGACGGCCTCGTCGCCGAAGACGTCCGTGATGTAGCGGGCCTCCCGGACGACCGTGCCCTCCGCCCCGCGCAGGATGCGGCCTCCCCGCCGCCGCTGCGGCGGCGACGGTGGCTGCGTGCCGCGGACCACCAGATCGGTGCGGGGATCGCCGGGGTAGCGCTCGCGCCGTGCGGCCTCGCTCGGCAACGAGACGGCGCCGCGAGACTCCACGTTGATGAACCCCGTGCCCCCCGAGAGGTGTCCGTAGAACTCGTCGAAGCCGCGGTTCGTCGGGTAGTGCCTGGCCTGGAAGCCGAGGTGCCACTTGCCCACGATGCCCGTGACATAGCCGGCCGCCCCGAGGTAGTCCGCGATCGTGCGCTCCCCGGCGATCAGGCCCACGTCGGGCACGTCGGGCGCCTGGCGCGCGTTGTACTCGAAGCCGTACCGCTGCTGGTAACGCCCGGTCAGGAGCGCGGCACGGGAGGGCGAACAGACCGGGGTTGTGACGTAACCCTGCGTGAAGACGGCCCCATCGCGCCCGATGCGGTCGATGTGGGGGGTCTGCAGACGCGTGCCGTAGATCGACACGTCCGCATAGCCGAGGTCGTCCGCCAGGATCAGCACCACGTTCGGACGGCGCGCCGGGGCCGGCGCCTGGTCGGCGAGCGCCAGCCGCCAGCCGCGCGCGAAGCGTTCGTCCTCCGGCTCGGCAGCTTGTGAGGCGATGCCGCCGAACGCGGCCAGCACGGACAGACAGCAGGCAGCGGGATGTCGAATCACGAGCACCTCCCGGTCGGCATGGACACACGCTACCACGGAACCCGGAAAGCCAGCCGGGTCCCTTGCGCGAGTCCTTTCGCGTCCGCCTTGCCGTACTCCTTCCTCGCGCCCATACTCGGGTCGAGTGCAGGCCCAGTCGCGGAGGTGCCATGCCCCGGGGCGAGAGTGACGCCGCGAAGGTGCGGGAACTCATGCGGCGCCTCGGGCAGGAAGCACGCGGCGCCGGGCGGGTGTACCTGGTGGGCGGCGCTTCCGCGGTCATCGTCGGCTGGCGCGAGACCACGGTCGACGTGGACCTGAAGCTCGACCCCGAGCCGCCCGGCGTGTTCGAGGCCATCGCCCGGGCCAAGGAAGCGCTCGACATGAACATCGAACTGGCCGCCCCGGACGATTTCATCCCTCCACTGCCGGACTGGCGGCAACGCAGCGCCTTCGTCGCCCGACACGGGGAGATCGACTTCCTGCACTACGACTTCTGCGCGCAGGCGCTGGCCAAGATCGAACGCGGGCACGCGCAGGATCTGCGAGACGTCACCGCGATGATCGCCCGGGACCTTGTCCGCACCGAACTGCTGGCACAATTGTTCGAAGCCATCGCGCCGGACTTCCCCCGCTATCCGGCCATCGACATCCCTTCGTTCCGCCACCGGGTCGAGGTCATCGTCGAAACGGCCGGGCGTGCTTCGTGAGCAAGTCCCCCACTCCCGTCGCAGTCCCCAACATCCCTGGCGACCTGCCCGGGGCCGACCTAGTCGCTGCGGGAGTCGCTGCGCTCCATCGTGGCGCCGTTACGGTGGAGGCGTTGCTGGTCACGATCGGCGCACCTCGACTCCGCGACGCCGGGCTGCAGTTTCCCGATCCGCCGCCGCTCGAGCGCGCGCCGGAAATGGCCCTCTACGATGCCCTCTGCCGCGCTTCCGACGTCGACGACCCATACGGACGCTACAACAGCCTCCTCCGCCGCCTGGTCAGCTTCGAACGCGCCCTCGAGCAACGCAACGCCCGCACACGCGAACCCGCAGCCGGATAGAACCAGGCGCCTGCCGTATCATCCCGTGGCCGCTTGTTCCCTGGGAGGCAGACATGCGACCACTCCTGTTCATCCTCGTCCTGGCCGCCGTCTCGGCCGGCGCCGAAGACTGGTACCCCTCGAGGCACGGCGCCGACGACACCCTCGGCGCCATCAACTTCCTGTCGCCGGAGAAGGTCGTGCAGGCCGCCGGGCTGGTGAAGACGGGCCAGGCCTATCCCCTCGGCGTGGTCACCGGCTGGGAGTCCCCCGCCTACCCGCCGCGGCACTACGCGATCACCATCATCCAGCCCGGCCAGGACACCGGTCCCACCATGGGGTCGAACCGCGCCACCGGCCACGACGACCTTCTCTACACGTGGATGGGCATCGGCAGCCAGATCGACGGGCTCGGACACCTCGGCGCCGACCACGTCTACTACAACGGCCACCGGGCGAAGGACTTCGTCACGCCGCGGGGACTCACGGCGCTCTCCATCGACAAGCTGCCGCCGATCGTGACCCGCGGCGTCCTGCTCGACATGGCCGCGCACTACGGGGAGCACCCGGTGCCGGCCGGCACGGCGTTCAACGCCGCGGAGATCCAGGCCCGGGCCGAGGCGCAGGGCGTCACCATCGGCCGCGGCGATGTCGTCCTGTTCCACACCGGCTGGCTGAACCACTCGGGCGTCGACAACGCCACGTTCATGGCCGGTGAACCCGGGCTCGGCGTCGACGGCGCGCGGTACCTGGCGGGCCTGGACGTGGTCGCCGTCGGGTCGGACACCTGGGGCCTGGAGGTCATCCCGCACGAGAATCCGGAACTGGCCTTCCCCGTGCACGTCGAACTGCTCGCGAAGAACGGCGTCTACATCCTGGAGAACATGGACACGCGCGCCCTCGCCGCGGACGAGGGGTGGGAGTTCCTGTTCGTCCTCGGCCAGCCGCGCTTCGAGGGGGCGGTGCAGGCGGTCATCAACCCGGTCGCCATCCGCTGATGGACCTGGTCCCCGGCGCCCCCGACCCGGGGGGGGCGGGGGGGCGGGGAGGCGGGGGGGGGGGGGGCCGAGGCCCGGGGGGGGACCCGGGGCCCGGCCG
>JAPPHP010000324.1:3775-12571 GCA_028821035.1 Gammaproteobacteria bacterium
CTCTCGCCCGCCCCCTCGCCCGCGCCCGGCCCGGGGGCCCCGGGGCGGGGGGCGCGGGCGCCGCGCCCCCGCGGCATGCCGGCTGGCTGGGCGCCGAAGACAAGGTCCTCTCCGCGGCGCCGGCCGGCGAGGGGAACATGAACCGGACCCTGCGCCTCGAGACGTCCGGGCGGTCGATCGTGCTCAAGCAGTCCGTGCCGTTCGTGGCGAAGTATCCGGAGATCCCGGCGCCCCACGCGCGCGACCGGGTCGAGGCCGCCTTCTATCGCGAGGTAGGCGGCTGTCCCGAACTTGCCGGCGCGATGCCGGCCTTTCTCGGACATGTCCCGGAGCATCATCTGCTCGCCTTCGAAGACCTCGGCACGGCGGCGGATTTCACGTCGGCCTATCGCGACGGCGACCTTGCGGGGCTCGAAGCCCTCGGCGGGTGGCTGGCCGTGCTGCACGCCCGCACCAGCGCCGACCCCGTGTTCGAGAACGCCGACATGCGGGCCCTGAACCATGCCCACATCTTCGAGATCCCCTTCGTGGCGGACAGCGGGCTCGATCTCGAAGGGATCACGCCCGGGCTCGCCGCGCTGCAGCGGCTGGTGAGCGAGGACGAGTCCGTGATGAACCGGGCCCGCGAACTGGGCGCCGCCTATCTGGGCGCCCGCACCGGCGCGCTCCTCCACGGCGACTTCTACCCGGGCAGCTGGCTGCGCCATGCGGACGGCCCGAAGGTCATCGACCCGGAGTTCGCGTTCGTCGGGCCGCCCGAGTTCGACGCCGGCGTGCTGCTCGCGCACCTGGTGCTGACCGGCCATGCCCCCCGGCTCCCCGAGTCCTACGTCCCGCTGCCCCGGTTCGACACGGCGGCGGCGAACGGGTTCGCCGGGATCGAAGTCCTGCGGCGGCTCCTCGGCGTCGCCCAATTGCCCCTCGACGCGGACATCCGCATGAAGGGCCGCTGGATCGACCAGGCGGTCGAACTCGTCACCGGATGACCCTGCCGCTGATCATCGACACCGACGTGGCCCTCGGCGTGGAACACGAGGGGCGGCCGCGCGACGTCGACGACGCCTACGCCATCGTCGCGGCGCTCAATGCGCCGGACATCGACGTGCTGGGGATCACGACCGTGTTCGGCAACGCGCCGCTCGCCCTGGCCGATCCGATCGCCCGCGAGATCGTCGCCCTGAAGGGCCGTTCCGTGCCCGTCGCGACCGGCGCCGCCGAACCGCTTTCCGCCAACCGCGGCGAGACCAACGATGCGGTGGAGTTCATGGCCGATGTCCTGGCCCGCCAACCCGCGCACATCGCCGCGATCGGCCCGCTGACGAACCTCGGCGTACTCGCGCAGCGCTATCCCGAGCACCTCGCCGACGCGGTGTCCGTCGTCATCGTCGGCGGCCGCAGCGTCGGCAACCGCTTCTTCCTGCACGGCAAGGGACCGGTCAACGACTTCAACGTGGAGCAGGACATCGACGCCGCACGCGCGCTTCTCGAACAGGGCGTCCCGGTCACGATGGCCGGGTTCGAACTGACCAGCCAGGTGTCGCTCGGCGCCCGGGACCTCGAACGCCTCCGCCCGTCCACGGTCCGGGAGCACTTCCTCCCGCGCACCCGGCTGTGGCTCGACTACTGGCGACGCACCTTCCCGGGCGAGACCGGCTTCCATCCCTGGGACTCGGCGGCCATCGACTGGCTCCTGCACCCGGAGCGCTATGTCGCGGAGACCCGGGGCTGGCGCTTCGG
Source organism: Gammaproteobacteria bacterium (assembly GCA_028821035.1). Taxonomy (GTDB): domain Bacteria; phylum Pseudomonadota; class Gammaproteobacteria; order Pseudomonadales; family Azotimanducaceae; genus VXNE01. Next base: position 5,513 of record JAPPHP010000324.1, read on the forward strand.
CGAATCGCCTGACGGCGCCGAGACCATTTGGCTGGAGACCGGGCAGGACCTGCCCGACCGCACGAAGACCTTCCTGACGGGATTCACCGAAGGGGGAGCCCGCGCATTCCTTAACGACATCGTCGACGGCGTGCACTGACCCGGGCAACTTTCGCGCAACACCGGTCTGACCACCGCGCTCTTCTTGTGGACATGCGGCCACGCCGACCACGCTGGCCACATGATGGCAAGCTTGTTCTGGCGCCTCATGCCCGGGGTCTGCGTCCTGTGCAGGAGCCGCACCGACCGGCCCCTCGATCTCTGCGCGGCCTGCGAGTCCGACCTCCCGCGCAACATTGACCCCTGCCCGCGCTGCGCCGGCCCGACGCCGGTTCCCGGTGGCGTATGTCCCGCCTGCGAACTCGCCCCGCCGCCGTACGAAGCGGCCGTCGCCCCGTTCCTGTACCGGCAGCCGCTCACCCGCCTGATCCACGGCCTGAAACGCGGCAACGGACTCCTCGAAGCACGCGTCCTCGCACACCTTGCCCGCGACCCCTTCCACGAGGCACCGCCACCGGACGTGGTGGTCCCCGTACCCCTCACCTGGCGGCGGCGGGTCGCGAGGGGCTACAACCAGGCGGCGCTCCTGGCGGCACGCATCGCGCGTCCGAGCGGCCTGCGCGTGGATTACCGCAGCGTCATCCGGGTCCGCCACACCCCGCCGCAGCAGTCCCTCGATGCCGCCGCCCGGCGACGCAGCCTCCGCGGCGCTTTCCGCTGCGCAGAGACCCTGGCCGGCGCCGACGTCGCCGTCGTCGACGACGTGCTGACCACCGGCGCGACCGCCGCCGAGATCGCTCGGACACTGCTCGCCGCGGAGGTGCGCACCGTGCGCGTCTGGGCCATCGCGCGCACCCCGCCCACGTGACTGCGCGCCCGGCCTGTGAAACCATCGGATGTTTGCGCCCCGTCCCCAAGGAGCCGCCATGGCCGCCTTCCTCGTCGCCCACCTCCAGATTCGGAACCCGGACGGCTTTCGCGCCTACCAGCGCGGGATCCTCCAGACCATCAAGCCCTACGGCGGCTGGATCCTCGCCGGCGGCCCGGCGGAACGGGCGGACGGCGACGAGCCGCCGAACCAGAACGTGATCATCCGCTTCCCCACCATGGAGGACCTCAAGGCCTGGTGGGCGAGCGACGCCTATGCCGAGATCGTGCCGATACGGGTCGAACACGCGCCGGGCGCGAACGCGATGTTCCTGCCGGGCCTGGACCCGGGACCCGACGTGTCGGGGCTCGAACGTTACCCCAAGCAGTACGCGGAGGTCCTCGGCAAGACCATGGCCTACGTGGAGGCGGGCAGCGGCGACCCGATCGTCCTCCTGCACGGCAACCCGACCTCGTCGTACCTGTGGCGGAACGTGATCCCCCATCTCGAAGGGCTCGGCCGCTGCATCGCCCCGGACCTGATAGGGATGGGCGACTCGGACAAGCTCGACGACTCGGGGCCGGACCGCTACCGCTTCGTGGAGCACCGGGAGTACCTGGACGCGCTGCTCGAGACGCTGGGTGTCGTGGAGAACGTCACCCTCGTCGTGCACGACTGGGGGTCCGCCCTCGGCTTCGACTGGGCCCGCCGACACCCGGACGCGGTGCGCGGCATCGCGTACATGGAAGCGATCGTCCGGCCGATCCCGGGCTGGGACGACTGGCCGGAAGGCGCGGCGGGCATCTTCCAGGGCTTCCGCTCCGAGGCCGGGGAGGACCTGGTTCTCGAGCGCAACATGTTCGTCGAACGCGTCCTGCCCGGCTCCGTCATGCGCAAGCTCGGCGACGCGGAGATGAACGCGTACCGGCGCCCCTATATGACGCCGGGCGAGAGCCGCCGGCCGACGCTCACCTGGCCGCGGCAGATCCCCATCGCCGGGGAGCCCGCCGACGTCTGCGAGATCGCCGCGGCCTACGCGGAGTGGCTGGCGTCGTGCGACGTGCCAAAGCTGTTCGTGAACGCGGAACCCGGCGCGATGCTGACCGGCGCGCAGCGGGATTTCTGCCGCACCTGGCCCAACCAGACCGAAATCACCGTACGCGGTGCGCACTTCGTCCAGGAAGACTCCCCGGACGATATCGGGCGGGGAATCGCGGAGTGGCTCGGGAACCTCGAATAAGGCCAAGGCAGACATGAGCAAGACGACTACCGCACTCCTCGCCGCGCTATTCACGATGTCCGGTCACGCGGCGGACGGTCCCGCGCGCAACGCCTACTTCGGCGACACGCACATCCACACCGTGTACTCGATGGACGCGTTCATGGCCGGCGGGGTGCGCACTACGCCGGACCATGCCTACAACTACGCCAAGGGCGAGGCGATCCCGCACCCTGACGGCACGATGCTCAGGATCACCGGCGCACCCCTCGACTTCCTGATGGTGAGCGACCACGCCGCGTATCTCGGTGCGAACGAGGCACTTCTCGACCCGACGAGCCCCACCTACGGTCATCCCGAAGCCGACCGGCTCTCGTCGGCCTCCAACGCGCTGGCCGACGTCATCGCGGCGCTGTTCGCGCTCGGCGACGAGAACCACGAACTCGTGGGCCCTGCGGTCATCGCGCACGCCTGGGCGAAGAGCATCGAAGCGGCCGAGCGTCACAACGACCCGGGCACCTTCACCACCTTCATCGGCTACGAGTACACGCCGACGCCCGGTAACCGCCACCTGCACCGGAACGTCGTGTTCCGCGGCAGCGCGCCGGAGATCCCCTTCAGTTCGCGCGACTCCGGCGACCCGGAGGACCTCTGGACGTGGCTCGACGGGCTCCGCGAGGAGGGCATCGAGGCCCTCGCCATCCCCCACAACATGAACCAGAGCGACGGCCTCGCCTTCATGGAGACGACCTGGAAGGGCATCCCCATCGACGCCGCCTGGGCCGAGAAGCGCATGCGCAACGAGCCGATTGCCGAGATCTCCCAGCAGAAGGGCACCTCGGAGACGCACCCTTCGCTGTCGCCGAACGACGAGTGGGCCGACTTCCAGATCGTCCAGTACTACCTGAACCGCCGCGAGAACACGAACCCCATATCGGTGTTCAAGGGCGGCTACTGGCGCGGCGCCCTGCTCACCGGGCTCGAGATGCAGGAACGCGGCGGCTTCAACCCCTACCAGCTCGGTGCGATCGGCGCTTCCGACAGCCACGTGTCCGCAGCGCCGATCGAGGAAGACAACCACTTCAGCGGCAACCCAAACACGCCCTTCTCGAGGGGCTCGGCGTACCTGAACCACGCGGACCCCGACGCGAGCTGGGAAGGCTTCTGGACGCCCCGCCAGGCGACCCACGGCACCGGCGGCCTCGCCGGCGTGTGGGCGGACGCGAACACGCGCGAAGCGCTCTACGACGCCATGCGCCGGCGCGAGACGTTCGCCACGTCCGGACCGCGCATCCGGGTGCGCCTGTTCGGCGGCTTCGCGCTGCCCGACGGCATCTCGGAAGCGTCGGACTGGGTCGAGCAGGCTTACGCGCACGGCGTGCCGATGGGCGGCATGCTGCCGGACGCCGGCGAAGGCGCGCCGAGCTTCCTCGCGTGGGCGGCCCGCGACTCCCACGAGGGCTGGCTGCAGCGCTTGCAGATCGTCAAGGGCTGGGTCGAGGACGGCGAAGCGAGGGAGCGGGTCTACGACGTCGCCTGTTCGGACGGCGGCAGCCCGGACCCGGCCACGCACCGCTGCCCGGACAACGGCGCGCGCGTGAACCTCGCCGACTGCAGCATCACACGGGACAAGGGCGCCGTCGAACTCGCGACGGTCTGGCGGGACTCCGCGTTCGATGCGGGCCAGCAAGCGTTCTACTACGCCCGCGTGCTCGAGAACCCGAGTTGCCGCTGGTCCACCTGGGACGCCCTGCGGCTCGGCATCCCGCCGAACCCGGATCTGCCCGCGACCCAACAGGAACGCGCCTGGAGTTCGCCCATCTGGTACGACCCGGGAGCTTGACCCTCGCGCCGTCCTCGTGTCTCATTCACGGGTTGGAGAGAGGAGAAATCCATGCAACCTGACCAACTGCCCATGGGCAGCCGCGCGCTCGTGTGCGCCGCTGCCTTTCTGCTTGCCCTGCCAGCCACGCAGGTGGCCCTCGCGGAAGAAGACGACGACAGCATCATCGAGGAAGTCGTCGTCACAGGTATCCGCGGCAGTATCCGCCAGTCCATCGACATGAAGCGCGACGCCGACAACATCGTCGACGCGCTCGTCGCCGAGGACATCGGCAAGTTCCCGGACCAGAACCTCGCCGAATCGCTGCAGCGCGTCTCGGGCGTCGCCATCGACCGGGTGCGCGGTGAGGGATCGCAGGTATCGATCCGCGGCCTCGGCCCCCAGTTCGTGCGCGTGCAGGTGAACGGCCGCAGCGCGCTGTCCGGCGCAGGCGGCTCCTTCGCCGGCGCCATCGGCGGCCTGACCTCGGACCGAAGTTTCCGCTTCGAAGGGATGCAGGCCGAACTGGTCCAGGCGGTCGAAGTCTACAAGTCGGCGCAGGCGAACCTGCTCGAAGGCGGCATGGCGGGGACGATCAACATCCGCACGCGCCGCCCGTTCGACAACGGCGGCCAGCGGATTCTCGCCGGCAACGCCTACGTGACCGACGACGACCTGGCCGACGACAACGGCTACCGCGTCGCCGGTGTGTGGAGCGACACGTTCGCCGAGAACACCTTCGGGGTGCTCGTGAGCGTCGCCGCGGACGACCGGACGACGCGCGAGGACTGGTTCAACATCCCGGACTACGAACCGAAGACCTTCAACAACGCCGTTGACGAGAACGGCAACCCCCTCCCGCTGCCCTGCACGCTGCCCGGAAGGAACCCCAACCGCGGTTGCGGCTACACCGGCGGCAACGTCCGCATGGGCATCGTGATCGAGGAGAAGCAACGCCTCAATGTCAGTTCCGCTCTACAGTGGCGACCGAACGAGCAGATCGACCTGACCTTCGACCTCCTGCACTCGGAGCTACAGCGCGAGTACACCGACTACCAGAACCCGCTACGCACACAGGCCGGGCTCGCCGGGCGCGCCACCGAGGTGCACCTGAACGAGAACGACATTACGACGTACTTCGCCACCACCGGCTCCCGCCCACGGCCCTTCCCGCGTGACTTCGACACGGAGTCCGAGCAGCAGCAGTTCGCGGCCAACCTGACGTTCACGCCGAGTGAGCGGCTGGAGTTCAGCTTCGACCTGTCCCACGCCACCGGGGACGTGGACGAGCTGCAAACGACCACCTATTACGACATCGCCGGCGGCGTGCCCGCGACCTACAGCATCGAGAACGGCTATATCCCGGAGATCTCCGTCGATGCCGACCTGTCGGATCCGAGCCTCTACACGTTCTCGTACTTCTATGACCAGACGAACCTCTCGACGGACGAGGAGACACAGGGCCGCGCGGACGGCACCTACCGCTTCGACGACGGCACGGCGTTTCACGCTGGCGTTAGCTACCGGCAAAAGGAGCGAACGTACATGCGCCGGGCCATCGCGATCGGCACCCGCTTTGGCGACTTCATCGGTGAGCCGCTGTCGGCCGTCAAGTGGCACCCGCTGCCCGTCGACGACGCCTTCTCCGGCATCGACGGTTCCGACAGTTGGCCGAAGCAATGGCTATCGGCCGATCCCGATTCCGTGCGGCAGACCTACTTGGTCGACCGCCGGGACGAGATTCCGGCGCAGCGCTTCATCGACGCGGACTCCGCGCACTCCGAGGACTTCAACATCGAGGAGGACACGCTCGGCGCGTACTTCATGGTCGAGATGGCCGGGAACCTCGGGGACATTCCCTGGTCCGGCAACGCCGGCGCCCGGTGGGTACGCGTCGAACGGGACTCGTCCGGCAACGTGCAGCCCATCGACAACGTCGTCTTCTCGGAGGCGGCGGGCGTGTTCGTCTTCCTGCTCTTGCCCTCCGAACTCCAGACGCACACCAACCGGTTCGCCGAGGTGCTGCCGGCGCTGAACCTGAAGTTCGAGCTGCGCGAGGACCTCGTGGGACGCTTCGCCTGGGGCAAGGTGATGTCGCAGCCCTCGTTCTCGAACCTCAACCCCGGCGGCTTCAAGCTCGCTTCCACGCGCCGCGTGAACGAAGGCAACCCGTACCTCGAGCCCTACGTCGCCGAACAACTCGACATCGGCCTCGAGTGGTATCCGACGGACGACGCGATCGTGGCCCTGAACGCGTTCGGCAAGGAGGTCAACTCCTTCATCATCACGGTGACGGAGCTCATCGAGTTCATCGACCCCAACACGAACGCCCCGGTCCCGGACCCGGAGAGCGGCGGTAGCGTCTTGCTCCAGTACCAGGGCCCGCGCAACGAGGAAGGCGCGTTCATCGGCGGCATCGAGGTCGCCGCGCAGTACGCCTTCACGCAGTTGCCCTCACCCTTCGACGGCCTCGGCGTGCAGTTCAACCACACATGGGTGGACACCGACGCCGAGTTCGTGAACCCGAACAGCGGCGCCGCGTTCGACGTGCCGGGCCTCTCTGAGCACACGACGAACGCCGTGATCTTCTACGAGAAGTACAAGTTCAGCGGCCGCATCGCGTGGAACCGCCGCGACGGGTTCCTGCTCCGGGTGTCGAGCACGCGCTCCAACCCCGAGTTCACGAGCCCGTACTGGCAACTCGACGCGGGGTTCGGCTACCAGGTGACGGACAAGATCTCGGTGGTATTCGAGGGCATCAACCTCACCAACGAGAACGTCGACCGCTACAACATCGTCGGCCCCGTGTCGCAGTTGAAGCAGCTCTACTTCATCTCGAACAGCGGGCGGCGCATGCAGGCCGGTATCCGGGTCCGCCTGTAATCCCCTCCGGGGAGGGTTCCACCGCCTTGGCGGAACTCTCCTTCCTTTTCTCTCAGCTCCCCTTCCTCGCGCGGCCGCTCGGCGGCCCGCTCTTTCGTGCCTCCCCTGTTAGTATAGTGGCGTATCCGAAGTGCAACCTTGGGGAGAAGGATTCATGCACACCAACCCGGACTCTAGGCGGAACTTCCAGAGTCGATGTGCTCTAACTTGCTGATGCGTATGGATATT
>JAPPHP010000026.1 GCA_028821035.1 Gammaproteobacteria bacterium
ATTCCCTTCGGACCACGCCTTGCATTGACGCGCAGGGCGAACTCTGAAGTACCAGGAACTTACGGGACACCACACTAGAACGCGTGGGGTTGCACCGCCATCGCCAGCGACGACTCGATGTCCCAGATCGCGTTCGACACCGCCTGGCCGATGAGGTCCATGCGCCGCATCTGCTCGATCCGCGCCGCGACGCTGTCCAGTTCACGGGGAGAGAGCATGCTCTTGAAGATGCCGCAGGCCTGCGCGAGACAGATGATGACGAAGTCGCGCGGGTCGGGGAGGTCGTCGCTGAACAGCACGCCCATGATCCTGAGCTTCACCTCGCGCTCGGCCTTGCCGTCGATGACCGGATAGCGGCGGGAGCGGAACGCCCACAGGAAGCGGTCCTCGCGCTGCGTAAGGATCTCCTGCTCGACCAGCCGCGCAAGGGCATCCTCGCGGATGTCGTCGGCGCGGCCGGCCGCGCGTTCGACCCAATAGCGGGCGTCGTGGCTTTCCCGCGCATCCGCGATCTCCGCCAGGGTCGGATCCAGCAGGCTGTCGCCCACGGGCGTGGGGTCCACCAGGATCAGCTTCTCGAGGTCCGTGTCGATCCGGTTCTCCAGTTCGAGATCCATAAGGACGCTGCCCCCGAGGGCGTAGCGGAGCGACCAGTCCGGCACCCGCGTGAACTTTCCGTTCTCGTCGTGCAGCAGGAGCAGCATGACCTCTTCGGCGAATCTCAACATGCGGGCGTTCTCCCAAATCGTTTCGACGGTCTCGAACGGGGCCAACTACGCCTGACCGTTCCGGCGTCGGCGTTCAGTCTGCCCAAAAGGACGGGAACGGGAAAGTGCCGCGTCGATCCGCGGCGGTGAAAGCTGACGGCGACGCTGTCGATCATCGGGACGATCGACGATGCCGGCGCCGCTTCCGGCGTCGTCCCCAGGCCCCGTAAGGCGACTCGACGCCGTCGGGCCGCGTCTTGAAACGGCGGTGGAGCCAGAGGTACTGCTCCGGGTGACGCCGGATCTCGGACTCGAGTATCCGGTTGAGTCGGGCCGCGTCCGTCTCGTCGTCCCCGGAGGGAAAGTCCTCGACGCGCTGGAAACGCACGGACCAGGTCCGCGTCTCCTCGTCCCGGAAGTGGCTGTAGAAGACGACGGGCGAACCCCCCATCCGGGCGAGGCGCGCCGTGGCGACGACCGTGGCGGCGGGCTCCCCGAACAGCGGGGCGAACACGGAGTGCCGGCGGCCGTAGTCCTGGTCCGCCGCGTACCACACGACGTGCCCCTCGCGCAGCCGCCGGGCCGCCCGGCGCAGGTCGTGGCGTTCGATCACGGCCGGGTAGTGTCGTTTCCGGCCACGGACCATGAGCCACTCGATGACCGGGTTGCGGTGGCCGCGGTAGACGACGTCGAACGGTACGCGGGACGCGAGGAGGGCGCCGGTCAGGTCCAGGGTGAGGAAGTGCGCGCCGGCGAGCAGGACGCCGCGCCCCTCCGCCTGCGCTTCCAGCAGGACTTCGAGGCCGTGACACTCCAGGCGGTCGGCCACGGCGTCGACCGGGCCGAGCCAGGCCTGGACCGTCTCCATGAGCCCGATGCCGGACGCGTGGAACGTCCGGCGCACGAGACCGGCGCGTTCCCGTTCGGACAACTCCGGAAAGCACAGGTCGATGTTCGCCTCCGCGATACGCCGGCGACGTCCGCCGGCGTGCCAGGCGAGGCGCCCCAGGGCGCGTCCGACCGAGGCCTGCCAGGACACGGGTAGCCGGCAGGCGAGCCACGCGACCCCGACGCCGACCCATAGGGGCCAGTGACGCGGGGCCGCGAGTTGTGCAGCCGACACTGCCATGGGCCGGAACTGTACCCGTTTTGCGGCCTCTCCTTCGGGGAACGCTTCCGCTACCATCGGTGAATGGCCGAGCTGCTCCCTCCGGTTTCCCCGTCGCGGATCGTCGTCGCGGGCGACGTGATGGTGGACCGGTACTGGTTCGGCGAGGCTGCGCGCATCTCCCAGGAAGCTCCCGTGCCGGTGGTCGACGTCGTCGCCGCGGAGGACCGTCCCGGTGGCGCGGCCAACGTGGCGCTGAACGTCGTGGCGATGGGGGCCGGCTGCACGCTGGTCGGCGCGGTGGGCAGCGATGCTGCGGCGCGGAACATGCGCGCGACCCTCGAGGCCGCGGGGGTGGTGTGCGACCTGGTCGAAGTGCCGGACTGGGAGACCACGCGCAAGCTGCGCGTCGTCAGCCAGCGCCAGCAACTGCTCCGCGCGGACTTCGAGGAGCCGCTGCCCGAGGGAGTCGGGGCGGAGGTCGCGGTCCGCGTCGAGGCATGCCTGGGCGCTGCGGACGTGCTCGTGATCGAGGACTACGACAAGGGCGCGGTGGATCGTCCGGAAGCCCTCGTCGCGGCCGCGCGCCGCGCTGGCGCCGTCGTGGTCGTGGACCCCAAGCACAAGGACTTCGCCCGCTACGCGGGAACCCAGGTCCTCAAGCCCAACCGGGCCGAGTTCGAGCGGGCGGCCGGGGCGTGGAGCAACGAGGCCGACTTCGCGGAACGGGGACTGGCCGAGCTTCGCAGGGCGGACGTCGAGACGCTGGTCGTCACGCGGGGCGGCGAAGGGTCGACGGTGATCGACCGCGGTGGCCGGGTCCGTCACCTGCCCGCGAGCGACGTCGAGGTGTACGACCGCACCGGGGCGGGCGACACCGTGGCGGCCGCGCTCGCGGTCGGCCTCGGGCTCGGCTGGGACGCGGTGTCGAGCGCCCGTGTCGCCAACCTGGCGGCGGGACTGGTGTGCGCCCGGATGGGCACGTCCGCGGTCACGGCCCCCGAGATCAACCAGGCGATCGCCGCCGCCGAGCGTCCCGACGAGGGGGTGCTGACGCGGGAACAGTTGCTCGCGGCGGTGCGGCTGGCCCGGGGCCGGGGCGAGAAGATCGTCTTCACCAACGGCTGTTTCGACGTCCTGCATGCCGGGCACGTGGGTTACCTGGAAGAGGCCCGCGAGCTCGGCGACCGGCTCGTGGTGGCCGTCAACGACGACGCCTCGGCGGGCCGGCTGAAAGGGCCGGGACGTCCCGTGAACGCGCTGGAGCGCCGCATGCGGGTGCTCGAGGGACTGTCCTCCGTGGACTGGGTGACCCCGTTCTCGGAGGACACGCCGGAGGCGTTGCTGGACGCGGTGCGGCCGGATGTCCTGGTGAAGGGCGGCGACTACGCCGAGAGCGCGGTCGTCGGCGCCGAACTGGTCCGGGGATGGGGCGGGGAGGTCCGCGTGCTCGGCCTGCTTCCGGATTGCTCGACCACGTCGATCGTCGAGCGGATCAAGTCCGCCTGACGGGGACGCTCAGTCGGCGCCGCGCATGCGTGCGACGGCCCGCTTGCGCTCGTTGGCCAGGGGGTGCATCACGCCGGCGCCCGGCGGCCACACTCCGGGCTCCGCCTTGATGAAACGGGTCATGCGCCGGGCGCGCGCCGACAGGGACTCCCAGAGCGCGTGGGGCATGGTCGGCCTGAACGTCTCCCTGGGTGTCCACGGCGCCACGTACTCGATATTGGGTAGCGCCCGCACCTCGCGGCTCAGGTTGGGCGTGGCGCCGTGCCAGGCGCGGTTGTCGCGGAACACGCCGGCGCCGGCGGGCGCGCCGACGAGGCTCGAGAGCCGCATCCACTCCGGCTCTTCCTCCGGTGTCGGGGGCGGCTGCCGCGTGGTGTGCGTCCCGGGGATCTGGCGGATCGGCCCGTTCTCCCAGGTGAGGTCGCTCATCAGGAAGTTGATGGTGACGAACATCGGCGTGCGCTCGACGATCAGGCGCTGTGTCGGGAGGTCGGGTTCGCCCTCCGGGATCTCGATGGGTATCCCGAGCGCCCGGGCCTGCGCGAGACGTTCTTCCGGCAGGGAGTGGTTCTCCGCGAAGTCCTGGTGCAGGTGCTGGTACTCGATCGCCCCGGGCAGGCAGAGGTCTCCGCCGCCGCCCCAAACGAGGTAGTCGGCGGTCCCGAAGATCGCCTCGAGCAACGGCGCCGCGGCGGGCAGGTCGATCATCGACGCCCAGGTGGGATCGTGCATGAGCTGCCGCGATGCGGAACTCGTACCGTAGCTGTAACGGTGCGGCAGGCGGCCGGTTTCCGTCAGGTACTTGCGTCCGTCCCGGCCGGGCGGCGCGAGGATGTCGCGCAGGACGCGTGAGCAACTGTCCCGGAAGGCCGCCAGGCGCTCGGCGTCCAGCAGGTCCCGCACGACCACGAAGCCGTCGCGGTGGAAGATCCTCGCCGCGCGCCCCGGCTCCCCCGGCGTGCAGATCTCGAGACCGCGTATGCCGTTGTGGGCCTGTAGATGCCGCCGCAACGCGACGACCTCGGGATCGTCCGGCGCGCGGCGCGGCGGCGCCCGCGGGTCGGGCACGCCGAAGCGGCGGTCGTCGGGATTCGGGTTGCCATCCGCGTCGACGGTCTCGTTGGGCGGGGTCCGCTCGTCCCACCCCACGGTCGTCGGCCGGTGCACGGTAAGCCCTGCGAGTTCGGGCCGTGGGGTAGCACCGTGCGCGGACGTCATGCCGGAAGCTCCTTACGGAAGCCGGCGGCGACGATGTCGGCCTCGAGATGGGCCGGGTCGACCGTGCCGACCACGACGCTCGACACCCCGGGCCGCCCGGCGACGTAACCCAGGCTCTCCGGCGGCGCCCTGCCGCCGTCCAGGGCCTTCTTCACGAGCACTCCGACTCCGCGCTCGCCGGCGTCGCGAACGACGTCGATCTGCCGGCGGTCGGTGAAACTGAGTGCGGACATGAGCACATCGCAGCGGGAAAGGGCAAGTCGGCCCCCTTCCTCGGTCTTGTGGGAGAAGCCCGAAGCGCGAATCTTGCCGGCCCGCTTCAGTGCATCGAGGGTCTCGACGGCCTCGGACCGCCGCAGGATGTCCACATCGCGGCCGTCGGAGTGGATGAGCACGATGTCGAGATAGTCCGTGCGCAGCCGGCGGAGCGACGCCTCGACGCTGCCGCGAATCGCCTCGGACGTGAAGTCGTGGCGCGAACGGCGGCCATCGAAGGACTCGCCGGCCTTGGTACAGAGCACCCAGCCGTCGCGCGTGCCGTCGAGGAGTTCCCCGAGACGCGCTTCGCTCCCGCCGTAGGCCGGCGCCGTGTCGAGCAGGTTCACGCCGAGTTCCCTCGCCCGGTCGAGCAGCGCGCGGGCCGCACGCTTGCCCGGAATCGCGAACGGGGCGACGGAGAGACCCGCGTTGCGCCCGAGCTTCACCGTGCCGAGGCCGATGGCGGAGACCTCGATCCCCGTCGACCCGAGTGCGCGGCGGGGCAGCGTCATGCGGACAGCGCCCGGAGGACGCGGTCGCCCAGGTCCGGCGCGAGCGCGAGCTTGACGGGCCAGACGAGCAGGGCGTTCTCGTGTACGGCGACGAACGCGTGCTCCGGCCGGCGCCCGTCGGGCCGGGCAGGTTCCGCGCGGTCGATGGTCAGCGTCTCGAAGCGGCGCGCGTCCCAGTCGATCCACGGCAGGGACCCCTGGAGCGCCCGTTTCGCGGCGCGGACCTGCTCGGCGTCCGTGCGCCGAACGCCGGCGGACGCGAGCGCTCCGCCGAGGTAGTGGTATCCCGCATGCGTGGACACCGTCAGCTCGGGCTCGGTGGCGAGCCCGGCGACGCAGTGGGCGAACAGGGGCTCGGGGTCGGGGCTGTGCACCAGGACCTGCTTCAGGGGCCGGCGCTGCATGGGGGCCTCGAATCCCGCAGCATCCGCCAGGGCGACGTTTCCCATACCGGCGGCGAACACGAAACGCTCCGCCTCTACGGCGAGGTCGCCGATCTGAAATGCCGTGACGCGACCGTTCCGGACGATGACGCCCCGGGGAGGCACCTCCACGGCAAGCAGGCGCTCGCCGAGCGGGGCGGAGAGGGTCCCGCAGAGGGACGGGACGTCGACCGCGAAGTCGTCCAGCCGGTAGAGCGTACCCGCCTGGCCCGCGAACGGCGCCGGGTAGTCGGCCGGCGGTACGCGCACTGCCCGGCCATGCACGAGGCGGCTCGCGAGGAATCCCGCGAGGCGCGCGGCCAAGGCATCGCGCGACCAGAGATGGCAGGCACCGGAAGCCGTCGCCACGCCGCGCAGGTCGATCTCCCCCTCGCCCGCGAGACAGCGGCGCCATCGGCCGGGCATGTCCTTCAGCGCGTCGAAGGCGTCGTCCGGGCGGCCGTGGAGCGCGTACTTCACGCCCCCGTGGATGAGTCCCTGGGAAGCGCGGGTCTGCACGCCGGCCGCGCGGCCGGGATCGCAGAGCGCGACGTCGAAGCCCCGGAGCAGCAGGAGGTTCGCGATCCAGAGGCCGGCGATGCCGCCCCCCGCGATCGCGACGTCGACCCGGATCGTCCGCATCGGGCCCGTTGAGCATCGGAGGGGCAGAAAGTATAAGCGCGGCATGCTCCTGCGCTTCGCCTACAACGTCCTCCTCTGCCTGGCCCTGCCGGTCGTCTGGCTGCGCCTGTTCGTCCGGGCCCGGCGAGAACCGGCTTACGCGGAGCGCCGCGGAGAGCGCTTCGGGCGCGTGCCGGCCCATATTGGGCGCGACGTCGTGTGGTTCCACACCGTCTCCGCCGGGGAGACCATCGGGGCCGCGCCGGTGATCCGCGCGCTCAAGTCCCGGCTGCCCGACACGCGCTTCCTGGTCACGACCATGACGCCGGCCGGCAGCGCCCAGGTCATCGAACGTCTCGGAGACATCGTCGACCACTGCTACGCTCCATACGACTTCCCGTGGGCGGTGCGGCGGTTCGTGCGCCGCGTGCGGCCGCGCGCCCTCTTCCTGATGGAGACGGAGCTCTGGCCGAACCTCATCGCCGCCACGCACGCCACGGGCGCGCCGGTGTCTCTGATCAACGCGCGGCTCTCGGAGCGCTCGGCGCGGGGCTATCGGCGCATCGGCCCGTGGACGCGGCAGACCCTCGGGCAGGTCGCCCAGGTCATCTGCCAGTACGACGACACGGCGCGTCGGTTCGAGGAACTCGGGGTCGCACGCGAGCGGCTGGCGGTCACCGGGAGCATCAAGTTCGACCTGGCTATGCCGGACGACCTCGACGAGGAAGTGCGCCGGCTCCGCGAGGCCTGGGTAGGCGACCGGCGGGCCTGGATCGCGGGTTCGACGCATCCGGGAGAGGACGAGATCGTGCTGGATGCGCACCGCGCGTTGATCGAACGCTTCCCGGGCCTGCTCCTGATCCTCGCGCCACGCCATCCGGCGCGTGCCGATCGATTGGCGGTGCTGGCGCGGGAACGCGGCCTGCACCCCGCGGTGCTTTCGGCGGGACCCGGCGGCGACGCGCGAAGCCCCGATGTGCTCGTGGTGGACGCCATGGGACGGCTGATCTACCTCTATGGGATCGCCGATGCCGCGTTCCTGGGCGGAAGCCTCGTTCCCGTGGGGGGTCACAACCCCATCGAAGCCGCCGTGCATGGCATTCCGCTGCTGATGGGGCCGCATCGATTCAACTGGACGGAGATCGTGCGCAGGTTTTCCGACGCCAAATGCCTGCACCGCGCCTCCCCGGCCCGGCTGGCGGTGACCGTGGGCGATTTGTTGGCGGACGATGCGCGGCGGCGGGCGGAAGGGTGGCGCGCAAGGTCCGTGGTGCAGGAGAATCAGGGCGTCACCGGGGAACTGGTAGCCCGCATGCTGTCGGCGTTGTGACGTCCGCAGGAAACACCATGAAAATAGAGCGTCTGAGGGCCTTTTTTCATGGTAACTTTCGAATGTGCTGCATCGGGATGCCCATCGCCTTGTCGACATCGCCCTCGGCCGCGCCCCAGTGGTGGTACTCGCGGGCCCGAGGCAGTGCGGAAAGACGACGCTCGCGAGGCAGTTCGTGGACCCGGAGTCCGTCAACTACTTCGACCTTGAGTCACCGCTGAGCCTGGGCCGTCTCGAAGAGCCCATGACGGCGCTGGCCGCGCTCCAGGGACTGATCGTCATCGACGAAGTGCAATTGCGGCCCGAACTCTTCCCTACGCTACGCGTGCTCGCGGACCGCGCCTCCGCCCCGGCGCGCTTCCTGGTTCTCGGCAGCGCGTCGGGTCAGCTCCTTCGCCAGGCTTCGGAGAGCCTCGCCGGGCGCGTGGAGCGGGTGCTCCTCGGAGGCTTCACGTTGCGGGAAGTCCATGGTCGGTCTCCTGACGCGGAGAGGGATCTATGGCGTCGTGGGGGCTTGCCGCGCTCCTATCTTGCCGCGCGTGAAGAAGACAGCGTCAGTTGGCGGCGAGAGTTTGTACAGGCGTTGCTGGAACGGGACTTCCCGCAATGGGGCGTGACGGTGCCGGCGGCGGCCATGGGACGCTTCTGGGCAATGCTGGCGCACTACCACGGTCAGACGTGGAACGCGGCCGAGCCGGCTAGAGCGTTAGGCGTCCGCCCTGCGGTCGTTCGGCGCTATCTGGACATCCTTACGGACGCGATGATGGTGCGCCAGCTGCGGCCCTGGTTTGCCAACCTGCGCAAGCGGCAGGTGAAGGCTCCGAAGATCTACTTTCGAGACTCCGGGCTACTGCACCAGCTGCTTGGCATCGACGCTGAGCGGGGCCTGTTGACGCACCCCCGTGTCGGAGCGTCTTGGGAGGGATTCGTCATCGAGCAGGTGCTCGCGACGACGCCGCACGACGAGGCCTTCTTTTGGGCCACTCACCAAGGCGCCGAAATCGATCTGATCCTGCGGCGGGGCGACGATCTGTTCGGCGTCGAGTGCAAGTTCGCCGATGCGCCGCGTATGACACCCTCGATTCGCAACGCGTTGTCCGACCTGGGCCTCGTCCGCGTGGCCGTGGTCTATCCGGGAACCCAACGCTTCTCCTTGGGCGACCGCGTAGAGGTCGTGCCGCTATCCGCCCTATCGCGTGGCGAAACGTTGTTTGCGGACGACGTTGCAGGGGATGGCACGTGAGCGGCGTTGCAGCCGAGGCGCCGGGAGGGAACGGAAGCCTCAGCCTGAGTCCGCAGACATCCCCTCCCGTCCATCGCTGAAGCTCCATGCGTCGGCATAGGCGACAAGATTCAGCCGGGCTGCCACCGAGAGGGAGGCGGTGTTGGTCCAGGACGTGCTGTAGAGAGGAGCCCTGCCCGATGCCCGGACCGCCGTCGCCCAGGCCGCGGTGACGCGCGCTCCGAGGCCGGCGCGCCGAAACGCGGCGGCGGTCTCGAGGCCCGCTTCGGCGGCAAGGTCCGACCGCCTCGCGCAACCGCAGACGCTGACCGCGTGTCCGTCGCGTTCGACGGCCGCGATCGGGGCGCGTCCGGGCATCTCCGCCTGGTGCCAGTCGGCGAAGTGCCGGACGAGCCGGTCCACGGTCTCGAGAAACACGACCCCGCCGACTTCCGGGATGGCGTCCGGGAATGCGAAAGCGGGACCGGAGTCGACCGCTTCGCCCGCCAGCGCCCGGTAGCGGTCGGCGTGTAGCGGCGGAAGGCGGCCGTCGGTGACAGGCTGCTCCTCGGCGGCCAGGTCATGGAGCGCGTCGGCCACGCTGTCCGGCGTGTCGGCCCGCACCGCCCACGCGCAATGCGTCCGTCCGCGCACGAGCTTGAACACCGGCCCGCGCCTCGAGTCGGGTTCGCGCGTGCCGGCGATGCGTCCGCGCGGGTCGATCCGGTACAGGGTCTCGAGATGTAGCTCGGGCGTGGTCAAGGTACGGGGCGCCCGTCGACGGTCACCCCACGGTCACTTCGGCCCTTCGACGTAGTACCGGTCGTGCCAGATGCCCTCGACGGGCTCGCCCGGCACGGGCATGCGCCAGTTGCGCACGTGGGCGTCCTCGAGCCGGACCCGGTAGAGGCCCCGGGGCTGGTCGATCGTGCGCTGGATGTAGTCCTCGGCGGCGTCTTCGCTGACGTAGCGGCGGGCGATGTCGCGGTAGAGGTCGCGCCAGGTGTCGTCCGCGCCGACATCGTGGACGAGTTCGGCCGTCCCGTCGACGACGACCTTGCGGTAGGGCTGCGACGCCTCGTCGATGCTGAGCGACACCCTGGGGTCCGCGCGCAGGCAGGCGAACCACTCGGATCGCGCCCGGGGCGTGAACCAGATCGCCCGGTCGCGGTGGATGAACCAGATCGGCGTGACCAGCGGACTGCCGTCCTGACGCACGCAGGCGATGCGCATCAGCACCTCCCGCGTGTCGAGGAAGGCGTCGCACTCGGCCGCGGTCATGTGGGGCATGCGCGTTGTCCGGGCCGCGGGCTATCGTCCGGACAGGCCGAGGACGCGGACGACCGGGTTCTCGGCGTCGCTGAAGGCCGAAAGCTGCAGGACGTCCGATTCGTTCAGGGTTCCGGAACTCTGCTTCAGGCGCAGCAGGTCGAGCACGTAGTTGTAGCGCGAGTCCGCGTAGTCGAACTGGGAGGCGAAGAGCCGCTGCTGGGCCTGCAGCACGTCGACGATGTTGCGGGTGCCGACCTCGTAGCCGGTCTGCGTGGCCTCGAGGGCGGACTCCGCCGACTTGATGGCGCGGATGCGGGCCTTCACCCGCACGACGTCGGTCGCGACGGCGCGGAACAGGTTGCGCGTGTCGCGGGTGACCGTGACCTCGCGTTCCAGGACGGCCTGGCGGGCCTGCTCGACGCGGTAGCCGAGGTCCTTGATGCCCGGCAGGATCGCCGGGTGGTAGAGCGGCATGTTGAACCGGAGGGCGTAGGTCTGGCCCTCGCTTTCCCTCGCGAAACCCAGCCCGCCCGGGTCGAGTTGCGACGAGCCATGCGAGACGGAGAGGTCCACGGTGGGCAGGAGCCGACTGAGGGTCGCCCGCCGCGAGCGTTCCGCCGCCTTCAGGGCCTCCCGTGCGGCAAGGACGGTCGGGTTGGAGGAGAGCGCCGCCTCGACCCACTGGGACTCGTCCATCGGCTCGGGGTCGACGATGGGGAGCGCGCTGTCGAGCCGGTCGACCTCGGAGTGGGCGACGCCGGTGAGCGTGCGCAGCGTCTCGAAGAAGACGTCGTGGTCGCCCTCCGCCTGGATCCGCCGGACCACCGCGGCGTCGTGCGCGGCGGTGGCCTCGAGCACGTCGGTGATGGCCACGAGGCCGACGTCGAACCGCTGCTGCACCTGCTCCATCTGGCGCGCCACCGCTTCCTCTTCCGCTTGCGCCGCCTCGAGCAGCGCCTGTGCGCGCAGCACGTTCAGGTAGGCCGACGACACGCGGACGATGAGGTCCTGTTCGGCGTTGACGAGGTCATGGTCCGCCTGGGCCCCCTGGGCCTGTGCGCTCCGAAAACTGAACCACTTGTCGGCGTCGAAGACCGTCTGGCTGAGGTCCACGGACCACCGCTGGCTCCCCGAGTTGTCCTCGACGGTCATGCCGCCGAAACTGGGCGAGAGGGTGTGCTCCTGCCGGCTCTCGTTCTTCGACCCGTTCAGTTCGACTCTGGGAAGGAGCTGGGAGCGCGCGAGCGTGACCTGGGTCTTGCGCGACTGGTAGCTCGCGTAGACCCCGCCGAGTATCGGATCGTTCGCCTTGGCCGCCTCGTAGAGTTCCTGGATGCTGTCGGCGGCGGCGTTCGGCGCCGCGGTCAGCCACGCGAAGAGACCGATGGCGACGCCGAGCCGGCAGCGCGTTTGCGTGGTGCGAAGCCGGGCCACGGGCGGCGGCTGCGGGGCAGGGTTCTTCATGTCCACGAGTACCTTGGGGAGAGCCGTCGGGGGAGCGGGCAGTCTACCAAAGTCGCCTTGGCGACTGTCGGTCGCGATGCCCTTTCGGTGGTCGGTCCGGCGCATGTCGAGCGTTGCGTGAGTGGCCATGGTAGGTCGGCGTGGCTGGGCCGGAGGCGGACCCGGTGCCGAGCGGCAGCGAGGCACTGGACCGGCTATGGGGGGTTCTACGGCCGAAGCCGTTTTATTCGTCGCGCCGGTCTGGGTAAACTCTCCCTGGTTCGGGTTGGGATAGCTTGGCTCGCCACGGTGTTCCGGCAGGGGAGAATCGGCAAGAGGTCCTGTGAAGCGGCGGCGGTACATCATCGATCTCGGTGCGCACATAGCGGAGTGCGAGGCGAACTACGCCCGGCTGATGCGGCTGCTCCCCGATCTCCCGGACACGGACCGGCGCACGTTCAGCGTTCGCCTCGGGGAGAGCGAACCCAAAGTGCGGTTCGAGGTTGCCCAGCGCTGCCCCTACACCACGGTCGTGAAGATCTTCCAGGACCCGCACGCGAAGACCGGGCAGGGAGTCCCCGGCCTTGCGGAAACCCGATTGGCGATCCGCATCTATCACGATGCGAAGGCCGCGGAAGTCATTGAATACCAGAACGAGCGCGGCTTTCACGCCGTGTACGAGTATCCGAACGCGCGCATGCGGCATCCCGACGAGA
>JAPPHP010000336.1 GCA_028821035.1 Gammaproteobacteria bacterium
TAAGCTGGCAGTAGAGTTCCCGAGCGTCGCCTACCGGGAAGGCGGCGAAGGTGTCGTCCGGCTCGCGCAAGGCATAGAAGAGATCGGCTACGACCAGCTCGACATGTTCGACCACGTCATCATGGGGTTTCCGACCGAGACGCGGGAAGCCCTGATCTATCCGCCGCAGATGCCGATCATGGAGGCTCTGATGACGCTGAGCTTCGTGGCGTCGGCCACGTCGCGCATCGGGCTCGGCACCGAGGTGCTCGTGCTGCCGCAACGCCAGCCGGTGCTCGTGGCGAAGCAGGTCGCGACCCTCGACACCCTCTCGGGCGGGCGCGTGCGGCTCGGTGTCGGGGTCGGCTGGCAGGAGTCCGAGTACGACGCCCTCGAGGAACCCTTCCACAACCGCGGACGCCGCATGGACGAGGCCATCGCGGTGCTGCGCGCCTACTGGGGCGACGCGCAGGTCGACTACGCGGGCGAACACTACTCCTCCACCGCCATGGCGATGGAACCGAAGCCGCCCCAAGGTAGCGCGCTGCCCATCTGGATCGGCGGCGGCGCCGAACGCGCGCTGCGGCGCGTGGGCGAACTCGGCGACGGCTGGCTCGCCAACACGATCGCCGAGCCGGCCGTGGCGCAACGCTGTCGCGACAAGATCAGCCGGTACGCCGAGGCCGCGGGGCGCGATCCGGGGTCGATCGGCTATCAGCAGATGCTGGCGCCGCCGCCCAGGGACGCGGCCGGCAAGACGTTCTACGCGGACCCGGACCAGGTCGTCCGCCGCGCGGTCGAGGTCGCCGACATGGGATTCGAGTGGGGCGCCCTTAACGCCACCGCGATCTTCCAGGCCGGGGCCCGCAGCGTCGATGCCATGCTGGAAGTGCTCGCGACGCTGCACGAGGCGATCCGCGGCGCAGTGGGGCCGTGACGCCGCCGCTCAGAGCGAATAGAGCGTGACGAACATCGCGAGCAGGAGTCCGGGCACCAGCAGGATCCCGTAAGCCAGCAGGGACAGGAGCCACTTGAGCCCCGTCCGCACGATGCCGTCCCCGTAGTACCGCTTCAGCGCCAGGAAGTAGTAGACGAGCAGCACGAGGGACAGGAAATCGCCGCCGGGGACCAGCATCCGGACGGTGAACACGGCGAACGCGACGGTGTGCACGTGCACCGCGAACACCAGGTGCTCGACGTAGTAACGCCGCTTGCGCAGATAGAAGAGCGCCAGCAGTCCGGCATAGGCAGGCAGCGTCACGAACATCGCGACCGGCAGGTTGTCCACCAGCCGGTCGGCGGCCACGAGCGGCTGGTGCAGTACGTCCAGGAGTTGCCCGGCCAGGAAGCGGCCGAAGCGGTCCAGCTCGACCTCGGCGCCCGTTCCCGAGACGGCCTTGGCCGCCTCGTACACCAGGATCTTCACGAAGGGCCGTCCGGGATAGGCCAGTATCTCGTCGACCTTGCGCCCGTCTTCCTCGCTCAGCAGCGACTTCAGCCGCTCGACGTCCGCGCCCTCGCTCGCCCGGTCCAGCTCGACCTCCGCCTCGGGCCACTGCTCCGTGGGCGGGCTCAGATCCGCCGTCATCGACAGCACGAAGAAGAACGCCAGGCTGACGAACAGGTAGAACCGGACCGGTGACGAGTAGCTCGCCCGGCGGTTGCGCGAGAACTCGGCCGACAGCTCGCCCGGACGGAGGATCATGGTCCGCAGCGTGCGCAGGAAGCGGGAGTCGAGTTCGAAGGTCTCCTTGACGAACTCGCCCACCATGAGAGGCAGGGACCGCACGTAGTCCCGGTCATTCTGGCCGCAGGCGGCGCAGAACGGACCCGAGCGTTCTGCCCCGCAATTCGGGCAGGCGGTCACCACCCGCCGGTCGACGTCCTTATCCGGCGTCCTCCGCATCCCCGGCGAGCTCCTGTTCCCGGTCCCGGTTTGCCCGCGAAATGACGTACTGCTGGATGCGCGCGGTGTCCTCGACGTCAAGCACATCCGCGAAGGAAGCCATGC
This sequence comes from Gammaproteobacteria bacterium, assembly GCA_028821035.1. GTDB lineage: Bacteria > Pseudomonadota > Gammaproteobacteria > Pseudomonadales > Azotimanducaceae > VXNE01. The sequence continues at coordinate 1,991 of JAPPHP010000336.1, forward strand.
CGTTGTCGTTCAGCGTGCCGCCGAGCACGATCGCCTCGAACGTGGCGTGGATTTCCGGGGTCATGAACCGCAGGTCGGGGATTCCGCCAGAGGACAGCACCCCGATGCCGTGACACGGCGAGCAGAGTTCGTGGTAGAGGATGTCGCCGCGGTCGAGATCGTCCGCCGAGGCGGTGAGCGGCGGCTGTTCCTTGATCGTCGTATCGCGTTCGGGCGGCATGGGCAGTTCGGCATCGCCCCCGAGGGCGTACACCACGACGCGGGCATGGCTGCCGTAGGTATAGGTCGCGGCCCCGGTCGTGTTGATCGAGCCGGCGCCCGTCATCGTGGCGACATACTGCGTACCGTCCACCTCGTAGGTGATGGTCGGCCCGACGATGGACGTCCAGGTGTCCGCCTGCCAGAGCAGGCTGCCGTCGTCGGTGCTGCGCGCCGAGACCTTGCCCATGGCGTCGCCCTGGAAGAGGAGGCCGGCGGCGGTCGCAACCACGCCGCCGTTCCAGGGGTGTTCCTGGCGGACGGCCCAGACGGTATCGCCGCTCAGCGGGTCGAAGGCCACCGTGTAACCCTCGGGTAGCGGCGGCTCGTCCCAGGCCTCGATGAGCTGGTTGATCCGGCCGTACTCGATGCCGACGTTGATCATGCCTTCGCGGCGCTTGTACACGCCCGTCTTCTCGTACTCTTCGGGCATCGCGAACAGGAACGGGGTGTCGTGGGTCGTCAGGTACATGACGCCGCGCTCGCCGTCCCATGACATCGCCTGCCAGTTGTGTGCGCCCAACGCTCCCGGGTGGATCCACTGCGGGTTCTCGTCGTAGGCGACGTCGGTGTTCTCCACCGGGCGTCCGGTGTCGAGGTCCACGTGGGTCGCCCAGGTGACCGTCCCGTAAGGGTGCGCCCGCAGCAGCGTCCCGTCGCTGCGGTCGATGACGTAGAAGAAACCGTTCTTCGGCGCCTGCATGAGGACCTTGCGCATGACGCCGTCCACCTCGAGGTCGGCCAGCGTCATGTCCTGCACGGCCGTGTAGTCCCAGTTGTCGCCCGGGGTGGTCTGGTAGTACCACTTCATGACGCCCGTGTCGGCGTCGACGGCGACGATCGCCGCCAGGAACAGGTTGTCTCCGCCGCCCGGCGAGCGGATCACCCGCGTCCAGGGGGACCCGTTGCCAACGCCGAGATAGACCGTGTGGAAGTCGGGGTCGTAGACGATGGAGTTCCAGACGGTCCCGCCGCCGCCGATATCCCACCACTCCCCGCCCTTCCAGGTCTCGGCGGCCATCTCCATCTCGGGATGCTCGAACGGCAGCGACGGGTCGCCCGGCACGGTGAAGAAGCGCCACGCCTGTTCGCCGGTGTCGGCGTCGTAGGCCGTCACGTAGCCGCGCACGCCGAACTCCGCCCCGCCGTTACCGATGAAGACCTTGCCGGCTGCGGCTCGCGGTGCGCCGGTGATGGTGTAGTTGCGCGTGTGGTCGATGACGGTGTCGACCTCCCACACCGGCGTCCCCGTCGCCGCGTCCAGGGCGATGAGACGTCCGTCGAGGGTCGCAACATAAACGCGTCCGCGGTAGACGGCGAGCCCCCGGCTGATCACGCCGCAGCAGGCGCGGCGGGCCGTCTCTCCGGGGACCTCGGGATCGTAGGACCACAGCTCCTCGCCCGTCGCGGCATCGAGGGCGTAGGTGATGTTCCACGGCAGGATCGCGTACATCACGCCGTCGACCACCAGCGGCGTCGACTCCACGGGATGGAGCGTGCCGAAGTCCTTGTACCAGACGAGGCCGAGGTCTCCGGCGTTCTCCCGGTTGACCTGCGTCAGCGGGGAGAAGCGCTGCTCCTCGTAGGTGCGGCCGTACGTGAGCCAGGCGCCCGGCTCGTCCGTCCCGACCCGCGCGACCCGGGCCTCGTCGACCATGCCGGCCGTCGGCGCGGGAGGCGCGGCAGGTACCGCCGCGTCCGGCCGCACCTCTTCCGGCGGGGCTTCCTGTCGACCGAACAGCACCAAAAGCACCGCCAGGGCCACGACAGCCACCACCGCGACCATCCCGCTTCTCGACACACCCGCCTGGCCAGTCCGTACGTGCATGGTTCTCCCTCCCCCCGGGCCTCCTTCCGAAACATACCATCAGCCGGGGCGGTTAAGCTTGTCGCCCGGGAGGTCTCGCGCATATGGCGGTACCGGGCAAACTGCGATTCGACGTCAAGCTCGCCTTCGGCGTGGGGCAGCTCGGCGAAGGGCTGAAGAACGGCGCCTTCGGCATCTTCCTGCTGTTCTATTACAACCAGGTCCTCGGCATGCCCGGCACGCTGGCCGGACTCGCCGTCGGGACCGCGGTGGTCGTGGACGCCTTCACCGACCCGCTCGCCGGGTCCCTGTCGGACCACTGGCGTTCTCGGCTCGGCCGCCGCCATCCGTTCATGTACGCGTCCATCCTGCCGCTGGCCGTCTCGTTCTTCTTCCTGTTCAACCCCCCGGTGACCGGCGACTGGGCGCTGTTCGCGTGGCTCGTCGTCTTCGCCAACCTCACGCGCACCTCGATGTCGCTCTACTACGTTCCCCACAACGCCCTCGGGGCAGAAATGACGGAGGACTTCGACGAACGCACCGAGCTCGTAGGACACCGGACCTTCTTCGGCTACTTCGGTCATCTGCTCGCGGTCGCCATCGGCATGGGCGTCTTCTTCGCGTCCACTCCGGAGTTCGACAACGGACAGCTCAACGCGCAGGCCTACCCGCCTTTCGCAGCCACCCTCGCCGTGCTCATGGCCGTCGTGATCTTCTGGTCGGCACGGGGTACCCGGAGCGTGATCCCGTACCTTCCCACCGTCACGCACAGGGTGAGTTTCCGCCCGGGCGCGGTCGTGCGCCGCGTCTTCACCGACGTCGCCACGGCCATGGGCTGCGGCTCCTTCCGCTGGCTCTTCGCGGGCATCCTGATCGTGTTCGTGATGGTGGGCGTGGACGGTGCGCTCAACATCTACATCTACACCTACTTCTGGGAGCTGAGCCGAGGCGAGATCATCCTGGTCGTCGCGGGCTACCCGATCGGCGTGATGCTCGGCGCCACGCTGTCCGCGCGCATCTTCGCCCGCTGGGGCAAGCGCGCCGGGATCATGTTCGGTGCGGGCTCCTGGGCCTTCTGGCAGATCCTGCCGGTTGCACTCCGCCTGGCGGGCTGGTTTCCGGAGAACGCCGATCCGCTGCTGGTGCCGCTCCTGGTCGCGATCCGCGTGATCCAGGGCAGCTGCACCGTGCAGGCTCCGGTCGCCCTGGGGTCGATGGTCGCCGATACCGTGGACGAACACGAACTCGACACGGGCCGCCGCCAGGAGGGCGTGTTCTTCGCCGCCAGTTCGTTCTCCCAGAAGGCAGCTTCGGGCATGGGCAACATCGTCGCCGGGTTCGCGCTGGACCTCATCGACTGGCCCCGCGGCACGCACGTCCGCACGGCCGCGGACGTCCCGCCCGATACGCTGATCGACCTGGGGCTCGTCTACGGCCCGTACGTGGCCGGTTTCGCCGTGGTGTCGCTGTGGTGCTTCACGCACTACCGGCTCACGCGCGAACGGCACGAGGAGATCCTCGCCGAACTCGCCTTGCGGCGCGCCGCGTAGACGCCGGCGGGCCGCTCAGCCCTCGAGGCTCGACTCGAGCTGATACAGGCCGTACGCCAGGCCGATGCCGACCAGGAACGCGCCGATGAGCTTGCCGCGGTCGTGGCTGTGGAAGTGTATCTCCGGCATGAGGTCGGACAGCGAGATGCACAGGAACGCCCCGGCAGCGAACGCAAGGGCCCGACCGACGACGGCTTCCTGCGAGGAGCCGAGCAACTGCACGCCCGAGAACGCCGCGATGGCGGTCAGCGGCACCACCAGCGCGAACCCGACGTTGGCCACGGTCCGCGCCCTCGGACCGTGCCCCGCCACCCGCATCATGCCCACGATCGAATAGGCGTCCAGGGGCTTGTGCGCCATGATGGCGAGGAACACGCCGAGCCACGCCAGGGGCGCTGCGCCATGATAGGCGGCATCGGTGCGAACGCTGGCGCCCAGCGCAACGCCCGCAACCAGCGCATGTATGACGAGGCCGACGCCGATCCCGAGCAGACCGCCCGAGTGTATCGGGCGCGACTGCATCGGGGACGCCTGCGCGGCAGCGCCGTAGAGTTCCGTGGCTTCGCCGCTGAGGTCGTGCCGGTGAAAGTGGAAGACGTGCAGGAGAAACACCATCAGGACCACCCCGAACACCAGCCACAGCGCCGCGGTGTGTACGGCGTCCGGGCCCAAAAGTGCAGGAGGCTGTGCGGGAACAGGTGGTACATGGCGATGCCGAGGATGAACCCCGACACCAGGCTCATCACCACCTGGTGCGCGTATGCGTCATGGTGCCGAGCCCGGACAGGCGGCCGCCGACGATCGACACCACGAAGATGGCCGCCGCGTAGCAGCACAGCAGCAGGAAGAAACTCCACTCCACGGCGCGTTCTCAAATCCCGGCGAACAAACCGCCATGATGCCGGAAAAGCGGCGCACGCGTTGACCGGAGACACGCGGCCTCGCAGACTACGCAGCACGCCAGTCGCGCAAGCAACAGGCAAGGCAACAGAAGAGGGGCCCGCGCATGATCGTCGTCCGCATACTCTCCGTCCTGATCGGCGTCGTGATCCTCGTCGTCGGCGTCTACCTCATCGGCATGCGGTTCGCCGACGGTCCGAACGCCCTCGCCGCCGGCGGCCCGCTCGTGTCGGGCGAACTGGTCGCCGAGGAACCGGACTGGTCCTTCGCCCGCGACGTTGCGGAGATCGAGCTGCAGCTCCTGACCCCGCCGCGGTCGCGTACGGTGTGGGTCGCCGAGCACGAAGGGGCGCTGTACGTCCCGTGCGGCTACATGAACTCCTGGTGGGGACGCCTCTGGAAGCAGTGGCCCGTCGAGGCCCGGGAAGATCCCCGCGCCGTCGTGCGCATCGAGGGCAAGCGCTACGAGCGCACGCTGATTCCGGTGACGGCCGCCGACCCGGCGGCGGGGCCCGTCCTCGCCGAACTCGGCCGCAAGTATGGCTTCCCGGCCCCGCCACCCGAGATGGCGCTGTCCTCGGAAGCGCTCTTGCTGTTCAGGCTTGCGCCCAGGGCCTGACTTCAAATCGACCCGATCGGAGGGAGACTCACCATGAGTTCACGCACCCATCTCATCGTCGGCGGCTTCCCGCCCGGCGCGAGCGCCGGACACGACATGGACTACGCGCGCCTGTCGCTGCTCGGGCTGCTGGCCGAACAGGACATGACCACCACGGTCGCCAACGACTTCACGGACCTCGACCGGTGGCTCGACGGCGCCGGCCTCCTGCTGACCTACGTGGCCGGGCCCGTTCCGAGCGGGGCGCAGCTCGAAACGCTGAACGCGTGGCTCGAGGCGGGCGGACGCTGGTTCGGCCTGCACGGCACGAGCGGGGGCCGCGCGGCCCGGATCGAGGGCACGCGCCAGCGCCGCATGGTCAGGGAAGGCCACCACGAGACCCTGGGGTGCTTCTTCCTCAACCATCCCCCGGTGTCCCGGTTCGAGGTGCAGGTGACGAACGGCCATCCGCTGACGAAGGACCTGCCGCCGACGTTCGAGACCGTGGACGAGCTCTACCTCGTGGAGCCGATCGGGGAGAGCCGCGTGCTCCTGACCACGGAACTCTCGGAAGATCCGTCCCCGCCCGGGTTCGGCTTCCGCTACGACGCCGACACGTCGCTGTTGCCGGACGGCAAGACGCGGGTGCTCGGCTTCGTCAAGGACGTTGGCAAGGGTGCGGTGGCCTACGTCGCCCTGGGCCACACGCACGCCCGGCGTTCGAACTCCCAGCCCTTCGTGGACGAGTCCGTCGCGGCGGACGGCGTGACGCCGCCCACGTTCCGCGGAAGCTGGGAGACCGACGAGTTCCCGACGCTGATCAAGAACGCGATCGCCTGGGGCGCCGCGTAGCGGGTCACGCAAGCATGCGGTGGGTCGGGGCGCAGAAGACGTCGACCGGGATCTCGTGCGGACACGCACCGGCGCAGGGCTGCCCGCTGCAGCCGAGGCAGGCGCTCGCGTTCACTTCCAGCTTCGCGTACTCCTCCCGGGCGAACCGCGGGTCGCCGTAGTCCGTCGCGTACATGCGCGTGCGCATGATGTCCGGTATCGGGACGCCGTAGGGACACGCCCCCTCGCACTCGGTGCAGGCGTGGCGGCAGTAGGTCGCGCCGTTCAGCATCGCGTAGCGTTCGAGCAGGGCGAGATCCTCACTCGTCGCCCCTCGCGTGCCCGATGCCGCGAGATACTCGTCGATCACCTCCTCGGAGTGCATCGTGATGACGAGGCCGTGCACGTTCTCGTCCGACAGGACCCAGCGGAACGCCGCCTGGGCGTAGGTCGTGCCGCCGGTCTCGTACGGACGCATGTCGTTCAGCCGCGCCCCCATCAGCGTCTTCATGACGACCACGCCGACATCCTTCGACCGCGCCTTCGCGAGGGCGCGGGGCAATTCGGGTTGGCGGGCAACGTAGTCGAGGCCTCGGGTGAAGCGCGAGAAGAACGACGGATCCTGCCCGAAGTTGTAGGCGATGAGCACGACGTCGACCATGTCGCGGTCGAACGCGTAGTCGAGGCACTCGATGAGGCGTCCGCCGTGCCCCGACATGCCGACGAAGCGGACCTTGCCCTGTTCCTTCGCGCGAGCGGCGAACTCGTGCCACTCCGGGTTTTCGAGCCGCGCGACGTCGTTGATCGCGTGGCTGAAGTAGACGTCGAGGTAGTCCGTGCGCAAGCGCCGCAGCGACGTTTCGAGCGAGCCCATGAGGGAGTTTCGGTCTCGGTCCGCACGTGCCATCGTCTTCGACACGAGTACGACCTCGTTCCGCCGACCGGCGAGCGCCCGGCCCATGGCGTTCTCCGAGGCGCCGCCCGTGTAGCCCTCCGCGGTGTCGAAGTAGTTGACGCCGAGATCGAGCGCCTGGTGCACGAGCCGTTCGTCCCCGCGGCGCAGGCGCGCAGAGCCGAACGAGATGTCCGAGATCTCGAGGTCCGTCCGGCCGAGCCGCGTGTAGCGGCGAACCTGGCCCACGGGCCGTTCGGCGGGCGGGCCGAGGGACGGCTTGTCCGCCCCGGCGACCAGCGGCGCGACACCCGCCAGCGCGCCCATCCGCAACATGTCGCGACGACCCAACCTGGTCATGGCATCTCCTCTCTCTTCTGTTTCGGCTATCCGGCAGCGGACCTGATCGCGCAACAGCTTACGCCCACCACTCCCCACTGTCATCCAGCGCAGGCTGTTCCCATACCCACCAAACGCGTTGTTTAACTTTAGATAGCGATCATAACTTATTGAAAAAATTAATCCATAACAGGCCCGGTGTCTGCTGACCAGTCCAACCGGCCTGTTCCGGTCCCATGCCTCCCGAGATTGGGCCACGGCCGTCGGGCCGGGCCCGCTTGCCCAGCGCTCAGTTCCCGTCGGACTCCGTCATCTCCCGCGTCGGCGCCCCGCCCCGCCAGCGCTCGTAGAACTCCTCCGTCGTGTTGATGCGCGGATACGGCACGGCGGGCGCCTCGACTCCGAGCGCCTCGCACAGCGGCGCCCACCCGTCGTTGCCGTCGAACAGGATGAGCCTGTCCGGGGGCACCTCGCGTCGGACGCGCGCGACGTTCGCCTTGTAAACGGCGACGGCGTGGTCGCGGTCCGCCAGGTCGCCGCCGAAGGTGCCGTCGATGATGATCTCCTGCGCCATGACCAGCCGCTCCCGGAGTTCCGCCTGACCCGAGGCCAGGCCGTCCTCCATCGACTGGAAGATGGTCCGCCGCGCGCTCGCGAACCAGGCGTCCGCATCGCGGACGGTGAGCAGGACCTTCGCCTCGGGATAGACCCGCATCAGCCGGGGCCAGAAGGCGGCGGGGGGGCAAGCCACCGCCCCCCCGTAGCCCACCAAGATAAAGCACCACGGGTACAACCCCCGCCACGCGGCGCGCCAAAAACCCCCGTGGGACGGGTTCTCCGCCACCTCCGCCATGTGGTAGCACTTCGAGAAGCCCAGGGTCTCGAGCGCCCGCTTCAGCGAGAGCGTACCCGTCCGCCCGAAACCCGCCCCGATCACGCGCAGGGTCATGTGTCCTCCTCGATGTGCGCGGGATCCTCCTCGAAGAACTCCGCCAGGCACGCGTACACCTCCGGATACGCCCATTCAAGCAAACCCGGCGCCAGGAAAAAGGTCTCGACGGACACCGCGAAGAACTCGGCCGGGTCCGCCGCCGCGTACTCGTCGATAGGCGCTTCCTGCTCCGCATCCACGGCCGCGCACAGGTCCTCGTAGGCCGACGAGAACGCGGACGACCACGTCCGTACCGACATGCCGCGGCGCAGCGGCGGCAAGCCGTTGTGGTCGCCGGTCAGCTCGTCGATCTTGTGCGCGAATTCGTGCAACACGACGTTCCCGAAGAACATGTCGTCCTCGTCGCGCCAGGGGCGCGCTTCCTCCCACGCGAGCACCACCGCCCCGCCGTACATCGCCTCCCCATCCAGTTCCTCGTAGCCCGTGTGCAGGATGCCGTCCTCGTCCAGGGACTCGCGCTCGGCGACGAAGCCCTCGGGGTAGAGGATGATCGTCCGGCACGCCCGCAGGTATTCGTAGCCCAGCCGCAGCGCCAGTCGGCAGGCCTGGGCGGCGACGGCGACGCGCATGTAGTCGGTCACCTCGAAGCCGTGGGCGCCGAAGAAACGCTTGTCCGCGAGAAAGCGGCCCGCCAGTTCCCGCAACCGCGCCACCTCGTCCCCGGTCAGGGGGTCACAAAGCGGCAGGTCGCCGACGACCCGCCGCCACAGGGGGTCGGCGATGGTCTCGCGACGACGTCGCCGCGCCCCGATCCAGTCCGCGAGCCGACTACGAATCGCCGTCTTTCCCGAAGAGCGCGTCGAGCTTGGCACGCGCCTCCTCTTCCTTCGAGGAAGCTCCCGGGGCGCTGGCCCGGTCGTCGTCCGGTGCCGCTTCCGGCGCTTCGAACAGGGCGTCGAGGCGGGCGCGGGCGGCGTCCCGTTTCGTCCCCGTCCGCTCGCGGTAGGCCCCGAAAACGGGCCGGAAGTAGTCGCAGAAGTTGGCCGTCTCCTTGTGGATCGGCGGATCGGTGCGATCGTCCTCGCACTGGCCGGTGATGCCGGGTGCATAGTGGCGGCACAGCCGGCAGCAGTGCAGGTCCTCGAAGCACACCGGACAGTTGGCATGCCGGCTGATGGGCCGCGGAATCTCCGCGAGCGACGCGCCGCAATTCCAGCAGACGATCTCCGCCACGGGTTACACGCCGTTCCTGTGTCGACGCGTAGTATGGCGCTACCGGCCCATCGCCTCCAACGCCTGCCGATGCAGGTCCCGGCTGGCGGCGGCGACCACGAAACCCTTGTGCGGCGTTTCGCCCGCGTCATCGGTCACGACGCCGCCCGCGCCCCGCACGATCGGCACCAGCGGCTGGATGTCGTAGGACTTCAGGCGGTCCTCCACCACGATGTCCACCAGCCCGTGGGCCAGCAGGCAGTAGTTGTAGCAGTCGCCGCCGTAGCGCATCAGGCGGACCCGACTCGCGAGCGCCTCGTAGCGGGCGAGATCGGCCGCGCTGAACATCTCGGGGTGCGTCGCGACCAGGATCGCGTCCTCGAGCGCGGCGTCCGCACGGACCCGGATCCGTCGCCGATCTCCCCCGCGTACGATCCAGGCGTGCTCCCCGTCGCCCGAGAACGTCTCCTGGAGCACGGGCTGGTGCATGAGCCCGGCCACCGGTTCGCCGTCCCGCAGCAGACCAAGCAAGCACCCCCACACGGGAAGGCCCATAACGAAGGCGCGGGTGCCGTCTATGGGGTCGACGATCCAGCTCCAGGGAGAGCTTCCGGTCGTGACGCCGTACTCCTCGCCGACGATGCCATGGTCCGGGAAGCGGTCGGCGATGCGTTCCCGGATGCGGGCTTCCACGCCCCGGTCCGCCTCCGTGACCGGGTCGTAGCCCCCAAGGCCGCGCTTGTTGTCGACTCCGCCGCGCCCGCGGAAGTGCCGCGCCGCGATCGCGCCGGCATCCGCCAGTATGTCGTGCGCGAAGGCCAGGTAGTCGTCGACTTCGGACATGGGACGGCGGCCTGGAAAAACGCGGCAGGCTACTCGACGCCAAGGAGTTCCCGCAACTCCCCCGGAAGACCGGGGTGCACGTCAAAATTGTGGCGATCTTGGTCTTGGCTGCGGTGCGTTTGCGT
>JAPPHP010000477.1 GCA_028821035.1 Gammaproteobacteria bacterium
AGAGCCGCGAGCGCGTGACGGTCGACCAGAAGGCCATGATCAACTGCCGGGCGGACCTCAACCAGCTCGTGCCCTTCAAGTACGACTGGGCGTGGCAGAAGTACCTGGACGGCTGCGCCAACCACTGGATGCCGCAGGAGATCAACATGACCGCGGACATCATGCTGTGGAAGTCCGAGGATGGCCTGACCCCGGACGAGCGCAAGATCGTCAAGCGCAGCCTCGGCTTCTTCTCGACCGCCGACTCGCTGGTGGCGAACAACCTGGCCCTCGCGATCTACCGCCTGATCACCAACCCCGAGTGCCGCCAGTACATCCTGCGCCAGGCGTTCGAGGAGGCCATCCACACCCACGCCTACCAGTACTGCATCGAGTCTCTCGGCATGGACGAGGGCGAGATCTTCAACATGTACCGGGAAGTGGACTCCGTCGAGGCCAAGGCGGCCTGGGCGCTCCAGTACACCCGCGCGCTGGCCGACCCGACGTTCCGCACGGGCACGCTCGAGAACGACCGCACGCTGCTCGAGAACCTGATCGCGTACTACTGCGTCCTGGAGGGTATCTTCTTCTACTGCGGCTTCACGCAGATCCTCTCCATGGGCCGCCGCAACAAGATGACCGGCACCTCCGAGCAGTTCCAGTACATCCTGCGCGACGAGTCGATGCACGTGAACTTCGGCATCGACGTCATCAACCAGATCAAGCTCGAGAACCCGCGCCTCTGGGACGAGGAGATGCAGGGCCACGCCGAGCGCATGATCCTCGAGGGCACCGAACTCGAGATCCGCTACGCGCAGGACACCATGCCCCGGGGCGTGCTCGGCATGAACGCCAACATGATGGCCGAGTACCTGCGCTTCATCGCCAACCGGAGGCTGGCGCAGATCGGCCTGACGGAGCACTTCCCGGGGGTGAAAAACCCCTTCCCGTGGATGTCCGAGATCATGGACCTGAAGAAGGAGAAGAACTTCTTCGAGACGCGGGTGACGGAGTACCAGACCGGGGGGGCGTTGAGCTGGGACTGAATGAAACCGGCGGCCGCCCCCGTCCCCGGCGGCAATCCGGACGCGGTGTCGTGCCGAAACCCTCCGCTCCTCTCCAGGGAGGTCTTTTCGAGATGACGACGAATACACGGGGCGCCGAAGGACCCTTGCGAGACACCGTGGACGCCAACGCGGAACTGGCCGCGCAACTCAAGGGCCTTCGCTTCGGAACCGTCCTCGCCGACCCCCCGTGGCGGTTCACGAACCGCACGGGGAAGGTCGCCCCGGAACATCGCCGCCTGACGCGATACGGAACGCTCTCGATTGACGAAATCGAGGCGTTGCCAGTGGCGCAGCACGTCGAGGAAGTAGCCCACTGCTACCTGTGGGTGCCGAACGCACTACTGCCATGGGGCTTGCGCGTGATGGCCGCATGGGGCTTCGAGTACAAGACGAACCTGGTTTGGTTGAAGGTCCGCAAGGACGGCGGACCGGACGGTCGCGGAGTCGGGTTCTACTTCCGTAACGTGACCGAGGTGATCCTGTTCGGGGTTCGAGGGAAAGGTGCGCGGACGCTTGATCCTGGCAGGAGCCAAGTCAACCTGATCGCCAGCCGCAAGCGGGAACACTCCCGCAAGCCGGACGAACAGTACCCCATCATCGAGGCATGCTCACCGGGGCCCTACCTGGAACTGTTCGGCAGAGGCACGCGCGAGGGCTGGACAGTTTGGGGTGAACAGGCCCAAGCGGACTACGCGCCCGATTGGCCAACCTACGCGCATAATTCCACGACGCGGCAGCAAGTGTCGGCATGAGTTTGGCGGCGCTAACCGCCGCGGGTTTCGACGTCCACGAGACCAATCATGCGGGGGCGATTCTGTCTCGCGATTTCCGCGAAGAGTTCGCGGACCTGTGCGCGACGCTTTTGGCGGTTCGAATCAGATGTGCCGAGATGTTGCAGAGCGGCGGCAACGAGGCGCCCCCCACGCGGCGGCTGCGCCGTAGGTTGACCACCGCCGGATGGGCCAAACGCAACATCGTCGTCCGCAAGACCGTAGATGGGGTCCCATCGTCAAGCCGATCACATGAGATCGACCACGTACAACACTGTGAACGCGGCACGCTGGCCTTGGAAATCGAGTGGAACAACAAGGACCCATTCTTCGACCGCGACCTTGAGAACTTCCAACGGCTTCACGCCGACGGGGCAATCAGCGTCGGCATCGTCGTCACGCGAGGGCAATCGCTACAGACCGGCATCCGCGATACGCTCACGGCCTGCGCGAAGGTGAACAATATGCAGAGCGTCTCCGACTTTGCACGGCTGGGCATCAAGGAGCCGACCGCAAATCAGCGCTCCCGCCTGCGACGGCTGACGCAAGACATGGACTTCGCCACGGCCACCGCCACGATGATGGCCACCAAGTACGGCGAGAGCACGACCCATTGGAACAAGCTCACCGAGCGCTTGGAACGAGGCGTCGGCAACCCCTGTCCGCTACTGCTGATCGGCTTGCCCGCATCGTGCGTGGGCATCGTCCAGGAACCCTAGGGTTCCCAGTCAGCCCGTGCTACACCGCTCATGATCGCCGGCTATTGCTGGCCGCAGAGCGCCCTGCCCGGCGAAACGGTCACGCTCTACTGCCACTCCGACGCAGCCCGCTTCGGCTTCGAGATCGTCCGCCGCGGCGAGCGTGAGCGGACCGTCTTCGAGTCGGCGTCGCTGGCCGGGATCGCCCAGCCGATGCCCGACGACCTCGCGAGCCAGGGCTGTCCGTGGACGGCCTCCTGCGAGATCGCCGTCGATCCTGCCTGGCCCTCCGGCATGTACGTCCTTCGCCTCACGGACAGCGACGGCGAGCGCGCCGACGCGTTCTTCGTCGTGCGCGCGGCGGAACCCGCGGACGCGATGCTGGTGCTCTCGACCTCCACCTGGGCCGCGTACAACGACTGGGGCGGCCCGAGCTTCTACACCGGCAGCCACACGTCCGCCACGCGGCGCCCATTGCCGCCCGGCTTCCTCGTGAAGAGCGACCCCGAGCGGCAGCGCGTCGCCCACTTCAAGCGGTGGTCCCTCGAGGAACTCGAGGCCTACCGCGCGATCGGATACTCGCCGTGGTGCATCGCGGCGGGCTACGCGAACTGGGAGTACCTTTTCGTCCGCTGGGCGGAGTCCCGCGGCTGGCGGCTCGGCTTCGCCGTGAGCCAGGATCTCGACCGCGACCGCAACCTGCTGGACGGCTGGCCCGCGTACCTCTCCGTCGGCCACGACGAGTATTGGTCCGAAGGCATGCGCGACACGGTGGAGGGCTACGTCGACGCGGGCGGCAACGCGGCGTTCTTCTCCGGCAACACGGCGTTCTGGCAGGTGCGCTTCGAGGACGACTACGGCCGGGTCATCGGTTACAAGAACGCCATTCGCGACGATCCCGCGTACGATCCGGAGGGCGCCCCCAACCTCTCCACGATGTGGTCCGACCCCCTGGTGGGGCGTCCCGAGAACGGGATGACGGGCGTCTCCTTCACGCGGGGCGGGTACGCCCACATGCCGAACGCCCCGGACGGGTCCGGCGGCTACACCGTGTGGCGTCCGAAGCATTGGGCATTCGAGTCCCTGCGCCACCGGTACGGCGACATCCTCGGCGCGGCGGGCACGGTCGTGGGCTACGAGTGCGACGGCTGCGAACTCGAACTGCGCGACGGTCTGCCCTACTCCACCGGGAACGACGGTACGCCGCAGAACTTCGAGGTCCTGGGCACGGCACCGGCGCGGCTCTGGGAGACGCAGGACGCGCCCCAGATCCACGAGAGTTACATCGGCGAACTGAACTGGGTCGCGGAACGGCTCGGCGGCGGCGACACGGCGGAGAACCGCGAACGTTTCGCAGCCGGGCGCGCCGTCATGGGCGCGTTCCGCCGGGGGCGCGGCGAGGTGTTCACGACCGGCTGCACGGACTGGGCGTACGGCCTCGGCGAGTCCGATGTCGCGACGGTTACCACCAACGTCCTCGAACGGTTCGTGCACGGTCACGGCAGATAGGGGAACATCGCGGGCGCTTCACCGAGGAGTCCCCGCAATGACCGACCAGCCCGCACCGCACCGTCTTCCCGGCCGTCTGGGTCAACCCGGCATGGCGCTGCGGGACGACCCGCGCGCGGACCCGCGCATGCTCGCCGCCATGGCGCCATACGGTCTTGCCGACCCGCAGCCGCCTCCGCCCGTGGACAAGCACTCGAGCCTCAAGGCGCTGCTCGCGTTCTGCGACGAAGCGGAGACGGCCTACGAGGCCGTCAACGACGCCTTCACGAAGGACCTCCCGCCCGTGCCCGGCGTTTCCACCGACACGCAGACCATCCAGGGTGTCGACGGCAACGACATCGCGTTGCACATCGCGCGCCCCGCCGACGCCGCCGGCCCCGTGCCCGGCATCCTCCACCTGCACGGCGGCGGCATGGTGCTGATGTCCGCGACCGGCCCGGTCTACGAGCGCTGGCGCGCCGAGTTGGCGGCGACGGGCCTGGTCGTCGCCGGCGTGGAGTTCCGCAACGCCGGCGGACAGCTCGGCCCGCATCCGTTCCCGGCGGGCCTGAACGACTGTGCGTCCGGCCTGTACTGGATGGCCGACCACGCGGCGGAACTCGGCATCTCCGGGGTCGTCGTCTCCGGCGAGTCCGGCGGCGGGAACCTCACCCTCGCGACCGTCCTCAAGGCCAAGCGCGACGGGCGCGTGGCCGACGTCGCCGGCGCCTACGCGCAGTGCCCCTTCATCTCGAACGCCTACGCGGACGGCGATCCCACACTGCCCTCGCTCGTCGAGAACGACGGGTACGCCCTGAGCTGCGCGCTGATGGCGTCGCTGTCGCGGCTCTACGACCCGGCCGGCGACCACGCGCGCGACCCCCTCGCCTGGCCCCTGCATGCGACGGAGGACGAACTTGCAGGACTGCCGCCCCACGTCATCGCGGTGAACGAACTCGATCCGCTCCGCGACGAGGGTCTTGCCTACTTCCGGAAGCTCCTCCGGGCCGGCGTCAGCGCTGCAAGCCGGACCATCAACGGGACGAGCCACGCCCAGGACATGGTCATGCGCGCCGCCATGCCCGAGGTCTACCTGGGGACGGTCCGGGACATCAAGACGTTCGCGGACTGGGGTTGCTCAGCAGCCTGAATCATTCGCGCCTATAGTGTCGTGACACGACACTGGAACGGGTCGCTCCCGCAAGCAGCGCCCGGTTCTCGCGATAGGTCCGCTCAAGTTCCTTGGCGACCAGGGTTCGCGTGCGTACACCGACCCCCAACTCGGTCGAATAGTCGCGCCACCTGCTGACTGCATCCACGACACGCTCGATGCATTGGTGCGCCCGGCTCCAGGTCGCGAAGTTCGCCTGTCGGGCGAGCCCTTGCATCGCGGGCAGCGGCGGCCGAACACCGTGACCGGCGAAGGCTGTAGCGTGTTCACCGTGCGGTGCCGGGCTGAAGGTCACGTCGAACGCCGGGGACGGTCGCCACCGCCCGGCATCGTCCTGCAGGAACGCCCAATTCCGCGTGTGATCGTCCTGGTTCAGCGCGAACAGGTTGAACACCGCCCGCGTGAACTGCTGCTGGCCCACCGCCGGACTGGCGCACAGCACCTGGCTCGCCTTGATCAGATCCTCATAGTCCATCGAGGGTGCCCGGAAGTCGGCATCGAGCAGGCCGCACAGCGTGTGCATGTGGTAGCGCCCCCGCCCCACCGCACAGTCGAACCGGGTAAGGACGAGCGATGCAATAGCCGGCGAGGAAGGCGGGGCGTCGATCAGGCGCCAGGTCGGCGTGTCGATGCCCGCATCGCGCGCCATGCGGAGGTACGCCGCTTCGCAGAGGCTCTCTTCGTGTCCGAGGGGCAACGACGCGGCAGTGAACTTCACCAGCACCGGGGTCCAACCCGGGCGGGGCAGCACGCTGGCGGCGCCGAGTTCGCCGTGCTCGGACAGGTGGAGCAGCGCCTTCGGCCGCGCACCCGCGGAACTACCGGCACGCTCCAGGGCCGGCGGTACGGTAACGTCTTCCCCAGCCCGCGCCTCAAAGATCGTCCGGGCAATGTCACCGAGGGCGCCCACGTCCACCTCTTCCTCATCCACGTCGGCCCCGTCGAGCGCTGGCGTGTACTCCAGTGCACCCATCCCTCGATCACCCACGTACGCGAGCCTGTCCAGCGGCGTTAGACGATGGGGAAGCACGCCGCGGCGTCGGAACGCACGATCTATCAACAGCATGCCCCACGCGTCGGGAAGCGAATCCGCGAACACCCCGTGCAAACCGCCGTGGGGCGTCGCCGGAGCGCGATGCAGGCCACCGTCCAGCGGAAGGGAGAAGGGAGAGAGACTGGTATATCGGCGGCGGTAATCGGCGTCGTACTCGAAGTACGTCGCCCTGTCCCGGCTCGACGCCAGCACACCGGTACGAACACGGTCTCCGCCGCCAAGTCGGCGATGGACCTCCAGTCGACGCACCGGCGCGATGGTCATTCGCGCAGCACCTCCTCGATCGTGCGCGGCGCCACCTCGGGCGCGTCGCCCAACGCGGCCACCCGGCCCAGGTCATCGAGGCACTGCCACAGGAGGAGGAACTGCCGGAGCGATACCTGCCCGGTGGCCTCGAAACGCTTGATGGTGGACGCCGGCACGGTACTGCGCTCGGCGAGCACCCGGCGCGAGAGCCTGTGCTCCCTGCGCCGGTCGCGCAGGAACCGCGCCAGCCGCTGCTGCACGTCAGTCGCAGTAAGGAGGGACAAGCGGGAAATCATGGCTCCCAACTCGATTTAGGACAATATTGTATCCCAAACGTCCGATTGGCCCCTATTTTGGATTACATGTTGTCCGAAGTGCTACCGGCAGCCCGCCGAGGATCCCCAAGCGCGACGCTTGCCCCGCACGACTGAAATTCGTAGTCTACGAGAAGTAAGAAAAACTGATTTACCGTTGTGGAACTCGCCAGGATCACGTCACGCGGACAGACGACGATCCCGAAACGCATTCGGGAAGGTGCGAACCTGCACGCGGGGGACGTAATCGCGTTCGAAATCGAGGGGACGCATGTCGTCGTGAGGAAGGTCTCTGGCCGGGACACCTACCTGCAGGGCCTCTCCGACAGCATGACGGAATGGGCATCTCAGGAGGACGAGGAAGCGTGGCGTGACCTTTGAGCCGCTCGACGTCGTCGTCGTGCCCTTCCCGTTCACCGACCGGGCCACGACCAGGCGCCGGCCCGCACTGGTGGTGTCCTCGGACGGCTTCAACACTGCCCACCGGCAGACCATCCTCGCGATGATCACCTCCGTCGCCGACAACTGGCCGAGCGACGTCCCACTACGTCATTGGCGGGAAGCGGGCCTCAAGGTGCCGTGCAAGCTGCGGCTCAAGCTTTTCACCCTCGACAGCGCGGTCATCGCGCGAAGGATCGGATCCCTCGCAAGTGCCGACGGAGATGCTGCCAGGCGGGCCCTGGGGAACGCCCTGGCAGTCCGCCATTCCACCGGCTGAGCGCGCCGACGCATCTTCCTACGGGCTCGCGGCGCGCGACCGCGAGCGTTGCTGTTACGGCCGCCGGAACAGCAGCGTGAACCGATCCGTGTTCCCGGTCACCGTGCGCCGTCCGACTTCGTAACGCAGCTCGTCGTCCGGCCGGTAGTGCAGGTCCGAGTAGTCCACGAACTCGAACCCCGCCGCCTGGATCTCCTGGATCGCGAGCACCGGGTCCATGCGCCGCCAGTTCTCGTCGGTCTCCGCCTGCATGTGCCGGCGCGTGTGGTCGACCGCACCGTATAGCCCGCCCGGCCTCAGGGCACGGAACGCCGCCGCGTTCAGGGCCGCCCGCGTGCCCGCATCGAAGTTGTGCAGGTTGCGGAACGTCAGCACGAGGTCGAACCGCGCCTCGCCGAAGTCGAGTCCGTCCATGCGGAAGAGGGGGCTCCCCTCGACCGGAGAGAACGACCCCGTCTCGATCACCTCGACGTCCCAGCCGCCTTGCTCCAGGACCGGCGCCACGAACTGACCGCCCACGGCCACCGCCAGGCTGCCGTTCTCGGCCAGCACCGGCGCGAGGATCTTCGTGTACCAGCCGCCGCCGGGCACGAGTTCCAGCACGTCCATGTCGTCGGCGAGGCGGAAGAACTGCAGCGTTTCGAGCGGCTTGCGGTTCGCGTCGCGCGCGCGTTCGTCCTCCGTGCGGATGTCCGCGGTGAGCGCGGCTTCTACCTTCGCGTCGATCTCGGCAGCCCATGCTCCCTGCAACGCGGCAAGCAGGCCGGCCGTGAGCCATGCGATTCTCTTCACTGTTTTCTCCTTGTCAGCCAGTGCGAGGATTCAAACCAGTCGGTCGGGCATCTCGGTGCCCGCGAAGAACGCCTCGAGGTTCTCCGCCACCCGCATCCCCATCGCGATGCGCGTCTCCCGCGAGCCGCTGCCGAAATGGGGCAGCAGCACGGTGTTCTCCAATGCGATCAGCTCCTCCGGCACGTTCGGCTCGCCTTCGTACACGTCGAGTCCCGCACCGGCCAGGCGGCCTTCCCGCAGCGCCGCCGCGAGGGCGAGCTGGTCGACCACGTCGCCCCGGGACGTGTTGACGAGGAACGCGTGGGACTGGAGCCGCGCGATGCGCTCCGCGTTCATCAGGTGTCGCGTCTCAGGGGTGGACGGGCAGTGCAGGGAAACGAAATCCGCGGCGCCCAGCAACTCGTCGAGGGTCTCGCACGCGGTGGCGTCGACTTCCGCGGCCACCTCTTCCGGGACGGGAAAGGGATCGTGAAACAGGATCCGCATTCCGAAGCCGAAGTGGGCGCGGCGCGCCACCGCGCGGCCGATCCGCCCGAAACCGACCAGGCCGAGCGTCTTGCCGGTCACGCGCGTGCCCATCATGTGGGTCGGACGCCACCCGGTCCACGCCCCGTCGCGCACGTGGCGCTCGCCCTCCCCGATGCGTCGGGCGGCGGCCAGGAGCAGCACCATGGCGATGTCCGCAGTGCAGTCCGTCAACACCTCCGGGGTGTTGCTGACCGCGATGCCGCGCGCCTTGGCAGCTTCGAGGTCGACATGCTCGAAGCCGACGCCGTAGCTGCCGATGATGCGCGTTCGCACCTCCAGGCCCTCGTAGAGTCCCGCATGGATGCGGTCGGTGACCGTCGGACAGAGAGCGTCGGCCTCCACGAGGGCCGCACGCAGCGCCGCTTCGCTCAGGGGCTCATCGGTTTCGTTGCACGTGAGGTCGTAGCGCTCCGCGAGGTACGACTCCACTTCCTCGGGCCACGCGCGCGTCAACACCACCTTGAGACCGTTCGCCATCTCCGCCTCCCGTACCGCTCAAGGGCGCAATTGTAGAGCCGTCCGCGGGAGCCTTCAGCCGGGGAGCGCGAGGGCGGCCCGCGCAGGGGCTTGCCCCTCGCAGGAAATATCGCGGTATCGTTGCCGCATGCGCATCCTGCATATCGCGCATCAGCAGCTTCGCAAGTACGGCGCCACGCGCGTGAGCTGGGCGAAGAAGCTGGAACTCGGCCTGGTCAAGGCGGGCTACGACGTCCACGCGTTCAGCGACCGCGACGTGGCCGCATTCGAGGCGCCCCTGGGATTCCGCCCGGTCGGCCGCCGCCGGGCGAACCGGCGCCTGCTCGAGATGGCCGAGGCGGTCGAGCCGGACCTGGTGATCGCCGGGCACTGCGACATCGTCACGAACGACACGCTGGCCGAACTGCGCCGCCGCAGGCCCGGCACCGTCCTCGTCCACTGCAACAACGACCCCCTGTTCGTTCCCGAGAACCATGCGCGGATCGCCCGCCGCGCCAAGGTCGTCGACGCCGTGTTCGTCTCGACCGGCGTGGTCGAACTGGAACGCGCTTACGGCGCCACCGGGGTCCGCCTGCATCACATGCCGAACCCCGTCGATCCGACCATCGAGCGGTTCGACGCGTCCGCATCCGGCGACCTCCCCGTGGACCTCCTCTTCTGCGGCAAGAGCGACGCGCACACCGACCGGCTCGCCGTGGTCGGTTGGTTGCGAGACGCCCTGCCCGACGGCGTCGTGTTTCGAACGCACGGCTGTTTCGGCAACCCCGGCGTCTGGGGCCTCGACTACGACCGCGCTCTGGCCGAGTCCCGCATGGGGCTGAACCTGAACCGCCAGGAGGGCCATCACTGGTATTCGTCGGCGCGCATGGCGCAGATGGGCGGCAACGGGCTGCTCGTGTTCACGCATGCGGACAACGGCTTCGACACGCTGTTCCCGCCCGAGACGCTCGTGTACTACCGGAACCCCGACGACCTGCTCGCCGCCGTCCTGGAGTTTCATGGAGACGACGCGAAGCGGCGCCTCTGGGCCTCCAACACGCGCCGCTTCTTTCACGAGTCGATGAACTCGACCCTGTACGCCCGATACATCGTCGAGGCCGCCATGGAGCAGCCCTTCAGCCAGCCCTACGCATGGCTGACCTGATCCACCTCTCCGCCAGCACCCCTTTCGCCCGGGGCGGCAACCGGCTGGTGTACGTGCACCCCGAGCGTCCGGACGCGTGCATCAAGCTACCGAGAGGCGACGTGGACCTGGCGGCCAAGCGCCGGCGCAAGGGTCTGAAGGGGCGCATGAAGCCCGCGGCGACCTTCGACGACAACCGCGCCGAGGCGCGTACGCTGACCGAGTTGCACCGGCGTATCGGCGGGAGCCTGGCGTCGTTCGTCCCCCGTTTCCTGGGCTGGGTCGACACGGACCTCGGCCGCGGCGTCTGCGTCGACCTCGTCCGGGACGACGACGGCGCGATCGCGACACCGCTCAAGCAGTACGTCTGGGAGAGCGGGTTCGACGGACCGCTCGAGGCGGCCCTCGGCGAGTTCACCGCCTACTGGGTCCGCGAACGCGTGCCTTCCCGGGAACTGCTGCTGCACAACGTCGTCGCCCGCCGCAAGGGCGACGGCGCCGTGCGCCTGGTGGTGATCGACGGGCTCGGCAACGCGGACCTGCTGCCGCTGTCGCGTTGGTCACGCGTCCTGGCGCGGCGCAAGTCGGCGCGCAAGGCCGCCCGGCTCCGAAGCCGGATCGAGGACCTCGTGCGAACCCGCGCGGCAGGAGGCGACCCCGGCGAGCACGGGTTTCTGCGGCCGCCGGGCTGAGGACGGCGACTCAGGCCCCGGAGATCCGCGCGCGCAGCGTCCTGAGCATGTCCCGCAGGGCGTCGACGAACGCCAGGGGCTGGTCGAGAAAGACGTGGTGCTGCGCGTTCTCGATACCGGCCACGGGCACGTCCGGGCCAAGGAGTTCGAGCATGTGCTCCAGCGTGCGCGCGCTGAAGGACTCGCTCTGCTTGCCGTAGATGATGCCGACCGGCAGCGGCAACGCGTTGTAGTCTTCCGGCTGCCGCTCGCCGTCCTTCAGCGTCAGCGGCAGTTCCTCGTCGAACTTCCACGCCCAGCCACCGCCGTCGACCCGCATCACGGAGTGCTTTGCGATGTACTCCACGACGAAGCGGTTGTCGCAGGGTTGGGGCGGGTACAGGCGGAACCGCGCCTCCGCCGTCTGCCGGTCCGGATAGGTCTTCGCGCGCCCGCCCCCCATGAGCACGCCCGGGTCCTTCAACGGCTCGTCCGGATGGCGGAGGCCCGAGTCGACGAGGACGAGCGCGCCGAACCGGTCGGGGAACAGGTTCGCCGCCTTCGCCGCCATCATGCCGCCGAAGCTGTGGCCGACGACGACCACCTCGTCGTCGAAGCCGGCCGCATCGCAGACGCCGACGATCTCGGCCGCATAGGTGGCCGCGTCATACTGGTAGCGATAGTCGGAGTCGCCCATGCCCGTCAGGTCCATGGCCACTACCCGATACTCGTCGAGGAGTTGCGGCGCGATGAAGTCCCACCATCCGCTGTGCGCGTTCATGCCGTGAATCAGCAGCACGCCGGGCCGCGCGGCGTCTCCCGGCCAGGACCGGTAGAAGACGTCGCACTCCTCGACCTCCACGGTGTGCTCGTCCCGCCCGGTCTCCACCGCCTGCCAGAACCAGTCCGGTATCGCGGGTGTGGAAACACCTCTATCCCATCGCGCCATGGCAGTCGTCCCAAGCGGCGTGCTCGGGTTCCATACTACTATCAGACTCGCGAGCCCCGGAATCCTCCGGCCGCCGGCCGGCGTTGGCCAACGTTCTCCCCGTCCGGCTAAGATACCGGACCGAAGGAGGTCTTCCGTCGTGTACGAGCAGATCACCTACGCGG
>JAPPHP010000005.1:0-4907 GCA_028821035.1 Gammaproteobacteria bacterium
CCCCTGGCTGGTATCCGAGAAACCGTCGACCACCCGGGCCACGTCCTTCAGCAGCACGCGCGTGCCGTCGTCCCGCGCGGTGAGTACGAGTTCCTCGAGTTCCCGACCGGTGTAGGCCTGGCCGCTGGTGCGCAGCAGCAACTCCCGCTGCTCCGTCCTGATCGCGCCGCCCGGCAGGTCCACCGACCGTTGCCGGACCGCGGCGGCCACGTCGTCGAAGGTGAGCCGGTTCCTGAGCAGGGCGCCCTGCGACACCTCCACGGAGATCTCGTAGGGCCGGGTGTTGACCACCCGCGCCTGCGCGATACCGGGCTGGCGCAGCAGGTCGTCCCGCACCCGCCGGCCGAGTTCCTTCAGCGTGCGCTCGTCCGACGGTCCCGTCACCGCCACTTCGGCGACGACGTTGGCGAACGTCACCACCCGGACGACCGGTCTCTCCGTTTCCTCCGGGAACGTGTCGATGGCATTGATCTGCGTCTCGACCTCGCCGAGCACCCTCGCGGGCTCGGCGTCGAAGAACAGATGGAGCTGCACGGTGCAGACACCCTCGTCAGAGATCGAGCGGATTTCGCGGATGCCGAGGATGCCGACCACGCTTTCCTCGACCCGCGCGCACACGCCCGACTCCACTTCCTCGGGCGCGGCGCCCAGATAGGGCACCGTGACCACGACGATCGGAACCTCCACGTCGGGGAGCGTCTGGACGGGCAGGCGGGACAGCGCGGCGAGCCCGGCCAGTACCGCGAAGCCCATCAGCAGATTGGCCACCACGTGGTTCGCGGCGCACCACGCGATCAACCGGTTCACGGCACGAAGTCGCCGTCGCCTGGGGCCGGGTGCGCCCGGTCTCCGAGGACCGGCGCGGCGCGCACACGCTGGCCTTCTATCGGGTCGGGCAGGATGGTCAGGCAAATCGTCTCGCCTGGCGCAATGCCGCCGCGCAGGTAGGCGGTCTCGCCGGTCACGCGCAGGACGTCGACGCGCCGGAACACCAGGCGCGCGCTGCCGTCCACGAGATGGACCCGGTTCCCCTCCCGCAGTGCCGACCGCGGAACGGCAACGATGTCTTCGTAGACGTTGCCGGCGATCTCGGCCTCCACGAAGAGCCCCACCGTCAACGCCGGCTGGTTCCCCGGCTGGTCGTAAGGCGCGGCCACCTGCGCGATCAGGTTCGTCATGCGGGTCCGGGGGTCCAGCTCGCCCTCGGTGCGGACGATCCGGGCCTCCCAGGAACGCTCGACACCCCCGACCGGCGCCCGCAGTACCACCTTCGGCTGCTCACGGCCGTCGTCGCCCGACCGCGCGAGGGAAACGGGCAGGAATGCGATGTCCTGGTCGCGCACGGGGAGGCGGACCTCGGCGAAGTCGATGGAATAGAGCGTCGCCACCGACTCACCCCGCGCCACGAACTGCCCCACGTCGATGCGCTCGGCGCGCACGCGACCGTCGTAGGGCGCGGTCAGGCGAGTTCGCTCGAGGTCGCGTTCGGCGCGCGCCACGCCCGCGGTCGCCTGGCGGAGCAACGCGCGGGCCGTGACCAGCCGACTGAGCGCGTCGTCGCGCTGCGACTCGCTGACCGACTGGGTCGCGCTGAGTTCCTCCTGGCGCGCGTAGGCCTTCTCGGCGTGCGCCAGGTCACCCCGGGCGGACGCCAACTGCGCGCGGGACTGCTCGAGGGCGAACTCGTAGTCGATGCGCTCGATCTCGACCAGGGTGTCGCCGCTGGCGAAGAAGCCACCCGACACCAGCGTCGGCGCGACCGCGACCACCCTGCCGGCAACTTCGGCCACGAGCTGGCTTTCCGTCTTCGGCGCCACGGTGCCGTGGGTCGTCACCGTCATGCGCACCGTCTGCGTCCGCGCCGCCAGGGTCCGTACGACCGGGATGTCCTCGCGGTGCGCCGCCGTATCCAGCTCCGGACCGGTCCCGACGATGAGCGCCGAAAGCCCGAAGCCGACGATGACCACGGCGAGCGGTCCGGCGTAGCGTCGCGCGGCGACCACGACTCCCCGGTCCCGGCCTACGCCTGGTCGCGGCCATTGCGCTCCGGCAAGCAGGAGCGCACGGGGCTCAAGGCCTGTGCCGGTTCATCGTCCGGGGCAGCCTGGCGCCGTGCGCGAAACCACCGGCTGGAGTGTTCGGGAAGTCCTCGCGGCAGCATGATGCGCATCTCGTAAAGCTCGCCCTCGGGCCGATCCTTGCCCGGCAAGTCGTAGCTCTCGACGGGATGCAGCGCCAAGGTCCTCGGCGCTCCGCCGCTGTGCCGCCCCCCGTTTCCCGGAGTCGGCCTCCCCGATTGTTCGCATGCACCCGCCGAGCGTCAAGGGCGCGGCCGGAACGCCGACCGCCCAGCGCGCCCCGGGCCCGGGCGGCGCCTATCCTTTTCTGCGGGCGTTCATCATCGTGACCAGGGTCAACGCCTCGGCCGCGTCCATGCGGCCGATGGGTGAGTTGCTGTAGGTGGACATCAGCACCTTCCCGCTCTTCGACAGCACGAACTCGCTCGGCTGGATGAAGTTGCGCCCCTCGTCCCACCAGGAATCGAGCAGCTCCGCCTGGTCCTTCGTGACCCCGTGGGCGACCGGGAATCCCAACCCCTGGCGCTCTGCAATCTCAAGCGTTTTCTCTTCGCTATCGACGGCCGCGGCGATGATGCCGACACCCTGTTCCGCGAACGCAGCACGGCGTTCCTCGTATCCGGTCAGCAACCGGATGCAATAGGGTCACCAGTAGCCTCGGTAGAACAGCAGGATGGTGAGACCCGCCTCCAGCTCGGCGGGCAGGTCGAGCGACCCGCCCCCGGCGACGTGCAACGTCATCTCGGGAAACACATCCCCGCCCTTCAGCTTTTCCATGCCGTTCTCTCCGCTGTCCGATCTAGAACCGGTAGTCGAGCGTCACACCGTAGGTCCTGGGCTCCTGGTACTGTCCCAGCGCACCACGGCCACCCAACCCTCCTGCCGCGAAAGTCGCGTGCACCTGGGTGTCGTCATCGGCCAGGTTCTTGACCCATGCCGCCACGCCCCACTGACCGCTCCGGGGCCGATAGGCGATCCGGCCATTCAGCAGACTCTGGTCCGGGATCAACTCCTCGGGGTTATTGGCGACGGTACCTCGCCCATACCTCTCGTCGATGTATTGGTAGCCGAGCAGCGAGGTCAACATGCCACCGGCCATTTCCAACTGATGCTGGAGCGCAACGTTGACCGTCCATTTCGGTCCGTACGCAAGCCTGAGTCCGGAGGCATCAATGATCATGCCGGTCTTGTTGTTGGTCGCGCCTTTGAAGCTGTCGTATTTCGCGTCGAGATAACCAACACCGGCCGAAACCCGCAGACTCCGTGTCGCCAAGGCATGCAACTCCAGTTCGAACCCCTGGCTTGAAGCCGCGGCGGCATTGGTGAGTCTCTGCTCCGGAAGCCCGGCGGTACCGCAGGTGGAGCAGGTGATTCGCACCTGCAGGTCGGTATAGTCCATCTGGAAGACTGCGAAGTTCAGCTCGGCTCGCCGCTCCATGAGGCTGGCCTTTACGCCAAGCTCGTAACTGTTGACGAACGACGGCCCCGCGACCAGCAGCCCTCTCGCATAATCGGCCACCGGGTCCCGCGAGTTGTTGAACGCGGTCGACTTGACGCCGCGCGCGACACTGCCATACACCATCACGTCGTCGTTGACGTGGTAGCGCAGACCGATGGACCCGGTGGGCTCATCGGTCTCCAGGTCGACTGGGGCTTCGAGCGGCTCCGTACGGGTAGGCAGTCTGAACGCCCTGCACGTAATCGGATTGGTCGGACAGGTAAGGGCGTGGCTGGCCGACTCCTTGGTCTCCGTCAGATAGCGCAGACCGCCAAAGAGCGTGAGCTTGTCGCTGAAGTGGTAGTTGCCATGCGCGAACACGGAGAAAGCCTCGACATCGATGTCCCGGCCCTGCGTAAACTCGCCCTGCGCCGGGCCGAATCTCGTGCCGGGGAACGCCCTGTCGGAGCCCGTGGTGAACTGGTCGATGTAGTAGAGGCCGGCGACGAAGTCGAACGCCCCTACGGCCGGCGACGTGATTCGCAACTCCTGGGTGAACTGGTCGGGCTCCATCAACGTCGAGAAAGCGAAAAGGTTGGGGGGTGAGAGATCTATATCGGTCTCGAAACCCCCCTCGTCTTCACGCCATGCGCTGATGGAGGTGAACGTGTATTCGTTTTCGAAGACATGCTCTACCGTCAGGGCGTATCCGGCCAGATCGACGGCCGATTCCTGAGGGACGTTGTTGCTGATGGTGTGCTTCTTGCCGTCGAAAAAGGGATTGATGTCGGTGCCGATCCCGATCCACTCCTGAAAGTAGTCTTCGGTTCTGAGCCTGGAGAAATCATGAACGAAATCCACCGTCGTCCGGTCGCCCATATAGCGCAACTGCACCCGGCCACTGGTGTGGTCCACGCTGCCAGGGTCATCGCCAGAACGAGTAGTGTTCGTCACGTAACCGTCCTGGAGTCGACTCCCAGCGGAAATGCGGAGCGCCAGCCTGTCCTGGACGATCGGAACATTTAGGGTCCCCCTGAAGTGATTGAGATCACGGCTGCCGAGGTCGGCGCTGACGCTGCCTTCGAACTCGTTGCTCGGTTTCTTGCTGATGATGTTGATGGCGCCGGCAATGGCGTTCTTGCCAAACAGCGTGCCCTGGGGCCCGCGCAGGACCTCGATGCGCTCGGTCTGGCCGAGCTCCGCGTTGGCGGAGAACTGCTTGCCCATGTAGACGCCATCGACATAGACGTTGACGTTCTGCTCGAACCCTATCTGTCCGGGGTTGACCTGGGTATAGATACCGCGGATGGCGATGTCGGTGGTCATTTCGTTTATGCTGTTGCCGAAAACGAAGTTCGGTACCAGCCCCGCCATATCCCGCAAGCTCACGG
>JAPPHP010000005.1:4917-12186 GCA_028821035.1 Gammaproteobacteria bacterium
TCTTCGTCCGTGAGGACCGACAGCGAGATGGGTACATCCTGCATCGATTCGTCGCGACGGGTGGCCGTAACGACGATCTCTTCCAGCATTCGTGACCCGGATTCCGGTTCGGATTCGGATTGCGCCATTACCGCCTGGGGAGGCCCAAGCGCGACGACCAATGCGGCGGCTGCGAGCCGCGACAAGAAGCTCCTCATGACTATCCCCCACTTACCCCGAGGCGGGTTTGGCCAGCGAACTTGCGAAGCGTTCCTCCCGCGAGAGGACACTCTCCTCTTGGAGCAGGCTACCGTCACCGGCGGCGACGGGCAAGCCTCGCGGGAAGCCGGTGCTGTCAGGTTTCCGGTGGCGTGGCGCCGGCGTTCGCGCGCCGCCGTTCGGACCAGGCCGCCTCAACCAGCGCGATCTCCGGGATGCGCAGATGGTCACCGGTGCGGATCGTCGGCCCCAGTTCCAGGTAGGCCTCGTTCTCCGGCGTGAACGCCGGCCACTCGGGCAGTTCCCCGCCATTGGGGTTCCCGGTCGCCGCGAACCGGACCCAAGTCTCGGCCAGTGTGCCCGCGAACTCCCGGTCCGCGTCCGTCGGCACCGCTCGAAACCGCGCCAGGCCGTCGAAGAGGTATGTCTGGGTCGCACCGTGGAAGGCCCCGTAGGCGTCGGCCTCCGCGATCGGCGGGTGCCAGGTGAACCAATACAGCCAGGCATCGCTTTCGAGCGGTTCCATGCTCCTCGCCCAGGCGCGCATCGGGTAGGTGAAGGTCAGGTCCGTGAACAGGAGCGCCCAGGACCGCATCGCCTCCGCGTCGGTCGCAGTGGCGTAGTGGGCCTCGATCTCGTCCCGGGTCTCGGGGAGCATCGCGCCGGTGAACTTCGTGAATCCCGACTTCCCGGCCCCCATCAACCGGACGAAGTGCGCGATCAG
The DNA here is from genome assembly GCA_028821035.1 of Gammaproteobacteria bacterium. Lineage (GTDB taxonomy): Bacteria > Pseudomonadota > Gammaproteobacteria > Pseudomonadales > Azotimanducaceae > VXNE01. Next base: position 5,840 of record JAPPHP010000005.1, read on the forward strand.
CGCGTTCCCTTCGTCGTCCGTGGACCCGACCAGGGTCGGGACGTCCGCCTGGCGGCCGGCGGCGAAGATCGCGCCGATGTCCGCGGGCAGCACCTCGCCGTCCACGGTGGGGAGGAACTCGTAGGTGTTGAACCGCGGGCTCGACTCGGCGGTGGCCAGGATCGCGGCGGCCGGGACGTTCCGCAGGGCCGCGAGCGACCGGTCTTCCTCTTCTCCCAGCACGGCCGCGGCGAACTGCAGGCCGAGCTTCTCCGCGGACGGTGCATAGGTGCGGTCCGCCGTCCGGTGCGACATGGGCTGGAATCCGCCGCCGCTCTGGCCGATCGCCCGGTGGAAGAGCCCCCGGGCGAGCGGGCTGGCCTGCATCGCGGAGACGCTGTAGGCGCCCGCGGACTCCCCGAAGATCGTGACGTTCCCCGGGTCGCCGCCGAACTTCGCGATGTTGTCCCGGACCCACTCGAGGGCCTGGATCTGGTCGCGGAAGCCCTGGTTGCCCGACACGCCGTCGGCGTGCTCCGCGGTCAGTTCGGGATGGGCGAGGAATCCGAAACGGCCCAGGCGGTAGTTGAAGGTCACGACCACGGCGCCGTGTGCGGCGAGCAACCGGCCGGATTGCTCGGAGCCCGCCCCGGCCTGCAGCCCGCCGCCGTGTATCCACACCATCACCGGGCGACGTTCGTCCTGGCGTTCCGCCTCGGTCCAGACGTTCAGCGTCAGGCAGTCCTCGCTCTGCTCCGGCAGTTCCGCATCGGGCGGAGGATCGTAGAACGGCACGCCGACGCGGGTGCGCTGGATGCAGATCGGACCGGGCGCGCTCGCGTCCAGCACGCCTTCCCAGGGCGCTACCGGCGCCGTCGGCGCCCAGCGCAGGTCGCCGACAGGTGGGGCGGCATAGGGGATGCCGTGGTACTGCCGGAGGACCGCCTCCTGCCCCATGGTTCCCCGAATGACGCCGCCGGTCACCGCGAGTTCCCGGGTCACCCGGTCGGCCATCGCCTCCGCCTCCCCGGCGACAGCCGGGGATGCAGGTCCTGGCCCCTGCTCGGAGCACCCGAAGACCGCCATCGCCGTGAGGGCCGCCGTCGCACTGCGCAGGAGAGTCTTGCCACGGTGTGTCATTAGCGCTTCAGCCAGATCGGTGAACTCCAGGCCCGCTCCTGGATGGTCGCGGGGACGCCCTCGGCGGGGGCGACGCCAGCGCGGATCGCGTCCCACGTAGACCAGCGGCACGTGGGATTCTGCAACACCCTGACGTAGTAGAAAGCAGCCTGCTCCGGGGAGAACGTCGGGTCACGCCACACGCCCCGCAACTCCGTCGCCCCGGGGGCGCCGGAAGCACCGCAGTCCTCGAGATCGACGCCCGCCCCGTTGTCGGGACAGCGATGCGTCTCCGGGTCGGGCGCCAGGCCGTCCGAACAGGCCGCGTCGAACACCCGTTCGTACGTCTCGCCACCCGCCATCCAGCCCTTCACGACCTGCACGCGCTGGAGCGGCGCCTCGTTCGGATCACGCACCGCCCAGACGTAGAACTCCGGCGGCCCCGCGTCGGCGATCCGGAGTTCGCCGCCCATGGGCACACCACCGGCATACGCGAACTCGACGGCGTCGGCGCCGTCGCCCAGGGCATCGCCGTAGCCGTAACCGGCGAAGAAACGTACCTGGATGCGGGGTCCGGAGGTCGCGAAGGCTTCCCTGCGCCGCAATGCCGAATAGATCGACGGCCGCGTGTTCTCCTCCGCCCACACCCCGGCCAGGCCGGCGGCGCTCCAGGACAGGAAGCTCGGTCCGACCGGTTCCGTGTCCTCCGGGTCCGCCGGGGCGCTGCCGCGTCTCCCTGGCAGGCCGTCGTGCCTCCCGAGCTTGCCGAAGTAGCGGTCTTCGTCCACGGGGCTCGAGGCATTGTGTCCGTCGCTCGACCCGATCAGGCCGAACCGGTACGGATTGACCCCGCTCGTCGCCTCGAGCGCGAGCCCGGCCCGCAGGGCGTCGCGCGCGTAGGAGCCGGGAGCCCTGTCCGGCCCGGGCGGGGCCCAGACCTCGAAACCCGCCCACTCGTCGTCGGGCGACAGCGCCGGGTGGGCCTCCGACGTGCCCTTGACCTGGGTGACTTCGACGAGGGGCTCGTTGCGCAGGCGCCGCGCGGCGTAGTCCGCATCGATGGGCCGGCCCGCCCAGTCGTTTCCCTCGAAGGTGAGGCCGGAGCTCAGGTTGGAGTTGTGGGGAATCGCCAGCGCCTCGACGCCCGCTTCGCGCAGGTCGTCCATCCATCGCCACAGGTTCTCGGGATTGGGGGAATCCACCACGCTGAACGGGAAGCGGGACACCCGGGCTCCGGCGAAAATCACGTTGCGGTGCAGCGTGATCCGCTGCGGCGAGGACGTGTACTCGTACGCGATGAAAGTCGTGAAGGCGCCCGGTTCGTTGTGGCGCTCGGCGGCGTCGATGATCCGCTCCCAGGCGGTGTGCATGACGCGACCGGCGTCGAGACCCCGTATACGCAGGCCGCTCATCACGGCCGCGGGGATGGATGCCCCCTCGAGGACCGGGTTCAGGGGATCCGACTTGGCGATGATCTCCTGCGCCAGCGGATGCCGGTGCAGGGGGTCGTCCGGGTCGTGCAACGCGCCCATGGCGCCGAGGTACACGGCGTGATCGGTGACGGCGTAGAAGTCGAGCGCCCCGCCACGCAGCTGCACCGGGTAGCCCAGCGGATGCTCGATGGCCTCCCCGCGCGCGTAGCGATAGGCGTCGTCCGGCGTCGCCCGCACGCCGAAACCATAGGCATCGAAGGAATGGACAGTGTGGACGTGGAGGTCGCCGAAGAGGGCGCGCCGCGTATGCGGTTCGGCGTCGGCCGCTATCGCCGCCGGCCCGGCCCCATGGAGGCCGACCGCGATGAGGAGCGCCCAGGGGGCCCCCCTGACCAATGCGCGGGCGTGCACGTCTCCCCTCTCCAACGAGGGTTACGCGCCCGAGCCTATCGTTTTTCACCGGGCTGCGCCCACCCGAGGACGCCCCGAACGGTCAGCCGCCGCCCGGGGCCATCACCGCGCGGACGCGGTAGCGGTCGCAGGCTTTCTCGTAGGCATGCTGCGAGACGCGCCCCTCCCCGACCATCGCGCACAGTTCCGTGAGCCTGCGCTCGACCTCCGCGGCCCGGATGTCGCGGGCGGACTCGACGTCCGTCACGCCACCCCGCAGCGGCCCCCGGTCCCGGAAGCCGTAGCTGGCCTCGCGGAAAGCGGTCCGCCAGTTCAGGTTTCGGACCAGGACGTACCACAGCTCGACGACCAGAAGCCCGGCGGTCGCAGCGGCCCCCCAGGGCCAGCCCCCGAGCACGAACGCCTGCACGGCGAGCGCCGCGTTCGGCAACTGCGTCAGCCCGGTGAAGATGCGGAGCATGCGCCTCTGGTAGCCGCGTGTGTCTGCGGCGGTCGCATCGGGGTCGCCCGCGAGGGTGAGGCCGATACGGTCGGCCTCGCTCGCGATGTGCCGGAGCCCCTGGCCGGCCAGGACGAAGAACACCGCGAGGAGCGCCGGGCGCCAGCCGAACTGCACCAGCGTCAATCCGAGCAGCAGCGCGTAGCCGGCGACTATGCCGACGAAGAGCGCGCCCTTGGCCAACCGCTGCAGGCGGACCCGAACGGCAGCGTCTGTGGACGGACTGTCCATCAGCGGGCCATCAGGACGGAGACGCGATGCGCCGCCCGCTCCGGCGGGTACTGGATCACGACGTCCTGCCGGCCGTTCCGGTCGAGATCGGCCAGCATCGCGTAACGCTCGTCGGCGGGCAGCCGGACGGCCACGTCGACGGCGTCCGCGGCAAGCAGCTCGGGTCCCGGCACGCCGAGGAACACGGACAGCCGGTCCCAGCGCTCCGCCGCCAGGAGGTCCGCCCGGCCGTCGCCGTTCACGTCACCGATCAGCACGGTGGGGAAGAGCACGCCGCGGCGGTCGAACGGGGCGAAGCCCGTGCGCACGCGGCGGGCAACGTCGGGGCCGGGACCGAACGCGCCGTCCCGCTGTCGGTACAGGGCCAGGTCGATGGTGACGGACTTGCCGGCCATCGCCCGCACCATCCCGCCCAATCCGGTATCCACCGAAGCCATCCCGAAATCGGTCGCTCCGTCGCCGTCCATGTCGAGATAGCGCTGGGTGGCGTATCCCGACCCCATGCCAACCGCGGGCCCGGGGGTCGGGAGCGTCGCGCCGGGAGCAGGATCGAACGCGGTGCCTTCCGGCGTCGGCCGCCCGAAGTGGATATCGAAACGGCCGCGCGCGCTGAACACACGCCTGCCGGCGATGGAGAGCGTGACGAGATCGTCTACGCCATCCGCGTTCAGGTCCCGGAAGCCGTGCAGCACGGTGTACTCGAAGCGCCCGCCGAGGCCGAGGAGCAGGGACGGCACCCCCACCTCCCCGAACTGGAAGCCGAGCGCGTACGCCCCGTCGAAGTCGAAGGGCACGTTGACGTCGAATGTTTCCGGAGCCGCGCCGAAGCCGCCCCCGGCTTGCTGGCGGTGGACCTCGAAGCCTCCGCCGTTCCAGAACACCAGGTCGCGGCGGCCGTCGCGGTCGTAGTCCATGCCGTGGACCCGGCCGAGGTACCACGGGACGTGCTCCGCCGTGATGCCGGCCTCGCCGTACGACCGGGGCTCACCGTACGCGTGCCCATCCAGGTGGGGTTCGGGCGGGCCCAGCATCACGGCGTCGGAGAAGGACCCGTCCGGCGCCTGCAAGGCGATCCAGAACCCGCCGGTGTCCGGCATCACGAGGTCGTCACGGCCATCGCCGTTGAGGTCGCGCGTGACGTCTACGCGGGGCACCGCACTGGCGTCCCCGGAGGCGCGATAGTCCGTCCCCACCGTGCTGCCACAGCACTCGAGCACCGTTGCCGCGTCAAATAGGGTGACGCGGCCGCGCCGGTAGAGGACCGGATGGTCTTTCCCGCCGACGTTCGCGACGTCGACGAACAGCACGCCCTCGTCCAGCGCGGTCTCCAGCACAACAGGCCATGCGCCGGCATCGAGGCGGTGGATCGCGAGCCGGGGCTCGCCGCCGGCGGCCCCTTCAATCACGGCCAGTTCGGCGTAACCCGGAGCCGTGAACGAACCCGGCAGGACCGTCTGGTACGGGGCCGCGCCCGTGTCGATCTCGTGGATCTCGAACAGCTCGACCGCTGACGCGGCAGAACAGCAGAGCAGCGTCCATGCGGCTACGGCGCGCAAGTGCATCCCAATCCCCCTCAAGGAACCGCCAACACGATCGACCTTCCCGGAAAGGACTATAATTTACAACCTCAACCGAAAAAGTACCGCTATCTGGACAGAGCAGTACCGCATAGAGATACCTCATGGCCCAGTCGCAACGCATCGTCGATGCCCTGAAAAGCGCGCTCAAGGCCCACGGCGTGTCCTACGCGCAGGTGGCGCGGCGCCTCGAACTCTCCGAGAGCAGCGTGAAGCGGCTGTTCTCCACCGGGCGCTTCTCCCTTGACCGCCTGGAAGCGGTGTGCGACCTGGTCGGGCTGGATCTTCTCGAACTTGCGCGGCAGGCGGACGCCCAGCGGTTCCGCATGCCCGCCCTCACCGTGGACCAGGAGCGGGAACTGGTGGGCGATCCCGCCCTGCTGCTCGTCGCCGTGTGCGCACTGAACCGCTGGCCGTTCGAGCGCATCCTCGACCGGTACCGCTTCGCGGAGCCCCGCCTCGTCGGGCTGCTGGCGCGTCTCGACCGGATGGGACTGATCGAGCTGCTGCCCGGAAACCGGATCCGCCTGCGCATCGCGCGCAACTTCGCGTGGCTGCCGGACGGACCGATCCACCGCTTCTTCGTGGACCGCCTGCAGAGCGAGTTCCTGACCGGGGCCTTCCAGCCCGAACGGGACGCGCACCGCGTCGCCTGGGGCATGCTGTCCGCCGAGTCCGCGTCCGCCCTGCGCGGGCGGATCTCCGAGTTGACGGATGCGTTCGACGAATTGACCAGGGGCGACGAGGTCCGTGCCGACAGCTCGGCACGCGGCACCTGCCTGCTCGTCGCGCTACGCCAGTGGGAGCCTTCGCCGTTCCGGGCGATGCGGCGCGCGGACGCGGGACCTTAGGATTCGCGCGCTACCGCGAAGACCAGGACTCCACGACCCTGTGGCCACGCCCCTCCATGCAGTTGATGACGATGGCCTTGCGCTGGCGCACCGTGTCGACCGCGGCCGTGCCGCCGCCGATGGCGGCACCGGCCACGGCGCCCTCGACCCCGTCGACCACCGCGCCAACGGCCCCGCCGATCACCGCCTGCATTTGCACGTCCGGGTTGAGGTAGCTGCGTTGTCTCGCGACCTCCTGGCACGCCGC
>JAPPHP010000065.1 GCA_028821035.1 Gammaproteobacteria bacterium
GACGATGTTCTTGCCGATGTCGTGTACGTCGCCCTTGACGGTGGCCATCACGATACGACCCTTGCTGCGCGGGACGGCGCCTCCGGCCGCTTTCTCCGCCTCGATGAAGGGCACGAGGTGCGCCACCGCCTGCTTCATCACGCGCGCGCTCTTGACGACCTGCGGCAGGAACATCCGGCCCGCGCCGAACAGGTCGCCGACGATGTTCATGCCGGCCATCAGGGGCCCTTCGATCACGTCGATCGCGCGCGCGGCGCCCTGCCGGGCTTCTTCGGTGTCCTCGACGATGAACTTCGAGTTGCCCTGGACGAGGGCGTGGGACAGCCGCTCCGCAACCGGCGCTCCGCGCCACTCGGTGTCCTCCCGCGTGCGGACCGCACCCGCGCCGGAGAACTGCTCCGCGACGGCCAGCAGACGTTCCGTGGCGTCCTCCCGCCGGTTCAGGACCGCATCCTCCACCGCGTCGCGCAACGCCTCCGGGATCTCGTCGTAGATCGCGAGTTGCCCGGCGTTCACGATGCCCATCGTCAAGCCGGCCTCGATGGCGTGGTAGAGGAACACCGCGTGGATCGCCTCGCGCACGCGGTCGTTGCCCCGGAACGAAAACGACACGTTGCTGATGCCGCCGGAACAGCTCGCCCCCGGCAGGGTGTCGCGCACCCAGCGGCAGGCCTCGATGAAGTCCACGGCGTAGTTCGCGTGGTCGTCGATGCCCGTGGCGATCGCGAACACGTTCGGGTCGAAGATGATGTCCTCGGGAGGAAAGCCGACCCGGTCGACGAGCAGCCGGTAGCAGCGCTCCATGATCGCCTTGCGGCGGGCCGGGGAGTCGGCCTGTCCCTCCTCGTCGAAGGCCATGACGATGACCGCCGCGCCGTAGCGCCGGCACTGTTCGGCACGCTCGAGGAAGACCGCCTCGCCGTCCTTGAGGCTGAGCGAGTTCACCACGCACTTGCCCTGGACCCGCCGCAGCCCCGTCTCGATGACCTCCCACTTGCTCGAGTCGATCATGATCGGGACGCGGGCGATGTCGGGCTCGCTCATCGCGAGGTCGAGGAAGCGCTCCATGGCCGCGACGCCGTCGAGCATGCCCTCGTCCATGTTCACGTCGACGATCTGGGCGCCGTTCTCCACCTGGCCCCGGGCCACGTCGAGGGCGTCCATGTAGTCGCCGGCCCGGATGAGGCGTCGGAACCGCGCGGAACCGGTGACGTTGGTGCGCTCGCCGACGTTGACGAACAGCGAGTCGTCCCTGATCTCGACAGGCTCGAGACCGGCCAGGCAGAGCGTCGCCTTCGCCCCGGGCGGGCGGCGCGGCGGGAGCCCGGCCACGCGCTCGGCCATGGCGCGGATGTGGTCGGGCGTCGTGCCGCAGCATCCGCCGACCAGGTTCACGAGGCCCCGGCGGGCGAAGTCCCCGATCGTGTCCGCCATGGACTCGGGCGTCTCGTCGTATCCGCCGAACGCGTTCGGCAATCCGGCGTTCGGGTGCACGCTGACGAAGGTCGGCGCCACCCCGGCGAGTTCCTCCACGTGCGGGCGCAGGGCTTCGGGACCGAGCGCGCAGTTGAGTCCCGCGAGCAGTGGCCGAGCATGGGCGACCGAATGCCAGAACGCCGCACAGGTCTGACCGGACAGGGTCCGACCGCTCGCGTCGGTGATCGTCGCCGACACCATGATCGGCAGTTCGGTGCCCCGGGCGTCAAAGACTTCCCGGATGGCGAACAGGGCCGCCTTCGCGTTCAGCGTGTCGAAGGCGGTCTCTATCATGAGCAGGTCGACGCCGCCGTCCATGAGTGCGCCCACGGCCTCCCGGTAGGCCGCGTCGAGGTCCTCGAACCGCACGTTGCGGAAACCCGGATCGGCGACATCCGGAGAGATGCTGGCCGTGCGGTTGGTCGGCCCGAGCACGCCCGCCACGAACCGTGGACGGTCGGGCGCCGCGTATGCGTCGGCCGCGCTTCGGGCGATGCGGGCGGACGCGAGGTTCATGTCGTACACGGCCGCTTCCAGCCCGTAGTCGGCCTGGGCGATGCGCGTGGCGGTGAAGGTGTTCGTCTCGATGACGTCGGCGCCGGCGTCCAGGAACGCCCGGTGCACCGCGTCCACGATGTCCGGCCTGGTCAGGGAGAGGACGTCGCCGTCGCCGCGCAGGGGCACGGGATGGTCCCGGAACGTCTCGCCTCGGTAGTCGTCCTCGGTCAGGCCGAAGGACTGCTGCATCGTCCCGGTCGCCCCGTCGAGCAGCAGGATGCGTTCCTCGAGGGCGCCCGTGAGCGGGTGCGTCATCTTCGCTGGGCGTGCCTGTACGCCGTTGGCCACCGTATGGGGAGCTACGGTAATGGCCGCGTTACATGAATACAACGTAAGTTGCGCGCCCTCATCCTGAGGTTCCCTCATGGTTCGAGGGACGGAACGGACGTAAGGGCCGCTTTCGGTTACCATACCCAAGCCTTTTGGTCGGGTTTGGCGGAGCGAAGCCGTGATCGACATTTCCGAAGCCGCGCAGGACTACCTCAAGGACCTGCTGTCCAGGCAGGAGGAAGGCTGCGGCATACGCATCTTCGTCGCGCAGCCCGGCACGCCGCACGCGGAGACGTGCATCGCCTACTGCCGCCCGGGAGAGGCGGTCGAGGACGATGTCCCGGTGGAGTACGGCGCGTTCACGGCCTACTTCGAGAGACGCAGCGAGCCCTACCTGGTCGATGCGGTGGTCGACTTCCAGGAAGACCGCATGGGCGGGCAGCTCACGATCAAGGCGCCCAACGCGCGCACCCCCAGCGTCGGGCCCGACTCGCCCATCGAGGACCGCATCAACTACGTGCTCTACAACGAGATCAACCCGGGCCTGGCCTCCCACGGCGGCATGGTGACGCTCGTCGAGGTGGTGGACGGCGACACCGCCGTGCTCCAGTTCGGCGGGGGCTGCCAGGGATGCGCCGCCGTCGACATCACCCTCAAGCAGGGCGTCGAGAAGGCGCTGATCGAGCAGGTTCCGGAGCTCGCGGCGATCCGGGACGCCACCGACCACACCATCACGGAGCACGCCTACTACCGTTGACCGTGACGCGCGCCCCGGCCGCGGGGGCGGCCCCGCCGGCGCGCGCGAGGTCCATGCGCCGCACCAACACGTCGCCCATCCGCTCCGCCAGTTCCAGGAGCAGCGACTCCGTTTCGGACCAGCCGATGCAGGCGTCGGTGATCGAGACCCCGTAGCTCAGGTCGTCTCCCAGCTTCTGGCTGCCCTCGGACAGGTTGCTCTCCAGCATCATGCCGATGATCGAGCGGTTGCCGCGCTCGATCTGTGCGGCGACGTCGCGGGCCACGGCCGGCTGGTTCCGGTGGTCCTTGTTCGAGTTGGCGTGGGAACAGTCCACCATGATGTTCTCCGGAAGACCCGCGGCGCGGAGTTCGGCCTCGCAGGAGGCGATCGCCCCGTCGTCGTAGTTGGGGCCGGAGTTCCCCCCGCGCAGCACGATGTGGGCGAGGTCGTTGCCGCGCGTGTGGATGATGGCGACCTGGCCGGATTGGTTGATGCCCAGGAAGCGATGTGGCTTGGTCACGGAGCTCAGGGCGTTGATCGCCACGTCGAGAGAGCCGTCGGTGCCGTTCTTGAACCCGACCGCGGACGACAGGCCGGAGGCCATCTCGCGGTGGGTCTGCGACTCGGTCGTGCGCGCGCCGATGGCGGACCACGCGATGAGGTCGTGCAGGTACTGGGGCATGATCGGGTCGAGGGCCTCGGTCGAGAGCGGCAGACCCATCGCGGCGAGGTCGATGAGGAGTTGGCGCGCGATGCGGATGCCGTCCTCGATGTGGAACGAGTCGTCGAGATACGGATCGTTGATCAGCCCCTTCCAGCCGACGGTCGTGCGGGGCTTCTCGAAATAGGCGCGCATGACGACCAGCAGGCTGTCGCGGGTGCGTGCCGCGACGGCCTTCAGTTGGCGGGCGTACTCTTGCGCGGCGTCCACGTCATGAATGGAGCACGGCCCGACGACCACGAGCAGACGGTGGTCGCGGCGCTCCAGGATCTTGCGTACCTGGTGGCGCGCGTCGGCGACCCGCTCCAGGACCGGCTCCGGTGCCGGCAGCGCTGCCTTGACCGCGTAAGGCGTCGGCAGGACCTCGTTGGCGAGCACGTTGAGATTCTCCGTCTGTGTTTGCATGGGACCCTCCAAAACGCAAAAACCCCGACGGCGGCTGCCTGTCGGGGTTCTCCGTCGAGAGGCAGCCCGCGCGGCCTCTCATAAAAGAGTGCGCCGCGCTAGCGGGGCGGATAGGCGAACCAATAGCCCGAGCGGCGTCCGATACGGGCGCGTCTCTCGGGCATGGCCTGGCGGTTCGACTCGTTGAGCTTCATGGCGCGCGGATTCTCTGCGCTCGCCCGGGAAAAAGCAACCGCCCGCCGATGCGACGCCACCTGGTGCCGGGGAAAGACCGTGCCACAGGCTAAAATAACGCGTCGCGGAGATACGGGGCACGAAAGCGCGTGACCCAACCAGGGAAGATCGGCCTCGTCAGCCTCGGCTGCCCGAAGGCCCTTACCGATACGGAACGCATCGTCACCCAGCTGCGGACGGACGGTTACGAGACGACCGCAAGCTACGACGACGCGGACGTGGTCGTGGTCAACACCTGTGGCTTCATCGACGACGCCATCGACGAGTCCCTCGACGCCATCTCCGAGGCGATGCGGGCGAACGGCCGCGTCATCGTGACCGGCTGTCTCGGGGCGAAAGGGGACATCGTGCGCCGCGCGCATCCCGACGTGCTCGCGGTCACGGGTCCGCACGCGTACGAGGAAGTCGTGGAGGCGGTGCACCAGGCGGTTCCGCCGCCCCCCTTCGATCCGTACGTGTCCCTCGTTCCGGATCACGGCATCAAACTGACGCCCCGGCACTACGCCTATCTCAAGATCTCCGAGGGCTGCAACCACAAGTGCGCGTTCTGCATCATCCCGAGCCTGCGCGGCAAGCTCGTCTCCCGCCCGATCGGCCCGATCCTCGAGGAAGCTGAGTCCCTCGCCGCCGCCGGCGTCAAGGAACTGGTCGTGATCTCGCAGGACACCTCCGCCTACGGGGTCGACATTCGGTACCGGACGGATTTCTGGCACGGACGCCCGTTGCGTTCCGACCTCCGGACGCTGTGCGAGCATCTTGGGGGACTCGTGCCCTGGGTCCGCCTGCACTACGTCTATCCCTATCCGCACGTGGACGACCTCATCCCGCTGATGGCGGAGGGTCGGCTGCTCCCGTACCTCGACGTGCCGTTGCAACACGCGGCGCCCACCGTGCTGCGCAGCATGCGGCGTCCGGCGGCCTCGGAGCGGACGCTCGAACGCATCCGTCGCTGGCGGGAGGCCGTGCCGCAGCTGACGTTGCGGAGCACGTTCATCGTGGGCTTCCCGGGCGAGACGGAGGCGGACTTCGAGACGCTGCTCGACTTCCTGCGGGAAGCGCGCCTCGAGCGGGTGGGGTGTTTCGCGTACTCGGACGTGGAGGGAGCGGCCGCCAACGCCCTGCCGGATCACGTCCCCGAGGCGGTGAAGCACGAACGCCTGGATGCGCTGATGACGCTGCAGGCGGGGATCAGCCTCGAGCGCCAGCGCGCGCGGATCGGAGAGACCGTCGAGGTGCTGGTCGATTCGGCCACGCCGGCGGGGGGTGTCGGCCGGACGGCGGGCGACGCACCGGAGGTCGACGGCGTCGTGCACATCGACGGGGCCGTGCGCGCCGGCGACTGGGCGCGCGTGCGGATCACGGAGGCGGACACCCACGATCTCCGGGGCGTATCGCTGGCGGACTGACCCGCGGCTGTGCGGACCGGTCGCTGTGGTATTCTCGCGGCCGTTTCGCACCCCTTGAGTCCGAGGGGCCGAACGGGCGTCCTCTTCCGCAGAGAGCGGCGCCAAACCCAGTCTGCCCAGTCCGCAACAGAAGGGAGCGCGAACCGGATGTGGTACCTGCTTGAAGACTTCCTGGAGCAACCCGTTTTGATGAAGCTGTTCCTGGGGGTGGGCTGGCTGTGCATCGTCATCATGGCCGCGAGTTTCATCGCCTCGGTCGGCGGGGCCGGATAGCCGCCGGAGCGCAACGGAGCGCAACGGAGCGGACCAGAGGACCAGCGAATGTGGCTCTCGTCGCTCACGGACGAACAGCGCCAGGCGCTGCTGGGCCTGGCCCACAACGTGGTGGTGTCCGACGGTCTCCTCGACCCCAACGAGGAGTTCATGCTCGACGAGTTCAAGCGCGAGATGGAACTGCATCCCGCCACCGAGTCGGACTACCTGGAGCTCGACGGGATCGGCGCGACGTTCGGCAGTCGGCGGGCCCGGGCCATCGCCATGCTGAACCTGCTGCGGCTCGGCTACGTGGACGGCGCCTTCGAGGTGGAGGAGGAATACCTGCTGCGGGAGGTCGCCGAAGCGTTCGGCATCGGCGGTGACGACTTCCTCCTGATGCACAACTGGGTGAAGCGCCTCGTGGCGCTCGAGCAGGAGGCCCGGTCCTTCATGCGGCCCTGACCCTTCCGCCGGTTCAATCGCGCAGCAATACCCGCTTCGCCTCGTTCAGGGTCGCCGCCAGGAATGTCGATCCCCCGCGGTCCGGATGCAGCTTCTGGATCAGGCGGCGATGAGCCTCGATCACGTCTTCCTCGGTCGCGCCGGGCTCGAGGCCCAGCACTTCGAGGGCACGCGCCTCGTTCATCTCTCCGTCGGAGGGCCTCGCGGACGTACTCTCCGCCGAATCGTCCCAGCCCGGGTGCAGCCGGTCCAGGTAGGTGTCCAGCAGTCGCACGGAGTCGCCATCGGTCAACGCGGCCCGCAAGGACCGCAGCTCGTCCAGGTCGAGCGTGGAGAGCCGACGGCCCTGGAATGGCCCAGCCAGGATCTCCCCGTCCATCTGTCCGGAACCGTGATGGAGGGTCATGCGAAGTTCCGCCGTCTCGACCTCCGAACTCTGCGGCCCGGCGCCGGCGTTCGCGGCATGCGCCTGGCGGCCGGCGAACGCCTGCCCGGCCAGCGGCGCGACGCGGCGGAGCAGGGGCAGGAAGCGCAGCAGCGAGAAGCCTCGGCGCAGGAACGGGAAGACGGCGGCGCCAAGCGCCGCGAGCCAGTGCAGGCGGCCGGTCGCCGCGAGGACGGCGAGTCCGGCGACCAGCACGATGGCGGCCGTGGTGAGCACGACCGAACTCCGGCTCGGCTGTACCTTCGCCCAGTACACGCGCACCAGGAGCACGAAAGCGGCCCCCGCGAGCACGGCGGCGAGAATGGTCAGGATCATCGGTCGAGCTGCTCGAGCAGCCGGTTGGCCAGCGGGCTCGCGAGGGTCCGCTCGAGGCCCGCGCGACCCTGGGCGGCGTACGTCGCGACCGCGCGCAGCAACTCCCGCAGTTCGTCCGCGCTGCCCGCCCGGAAGGGAACGTGCGCGCCGCCGGTGATCCGCGCCAGGTTCGCGAACACGCGGGCGGCCGTGGCGTCGGCGCCTTCCTGGAAGAGGAACATCCGCAGCCCGTAGAGGGCGAGGCGCCCGGCGGCGGCCGCGGCGGCCGACGGGTCCTCCTCGAAGCTGTCGCCAACCAGCACCAGCGCGCGCACCGGCGCCTGGGCCGCCTCGCGCTCGGCATGTTCGATGACGCGCACGATCTGCGTGCGTCCGCCGAGGCAGCCCACGCCCAGCATGGTCGCGAGCAGGGCGTCCGGCGTGGCGTTCCAGGTGGAGTGATGGAAGTCGGCGAGCCCCCGGAAATAGACGAGCTGCACCGCCAGGTTGCCGCTGTCGCGGGCCGCGCCGAACAGCTCCGCGTGGAGAGAGCACGCGAGGTCCCAGGTCGGCGCTCGGCTCGCCGTGGCGTCCATCGCGAAGATCAGCCGCTGCGTGCGGCCCGGCACCGGAGGCGAGGCGGAACGGGCTTCGGCCAGGAAGCGGTCGATCGGGCTCGCCGGCGTTCGGGCCGCGGGAACTTTTTTCGGAGATTTCGTCACGATTTCGTCGCGAGGGGGGGACAGCGCGCCAGAACGGTCCTATCATGCCAACGAGCGATCGATCTTGGAAACCGTCGATTTGGAAGAAGCCGACACGGTAAAGTGGCTGGAGGAGCTCAGGGTCGAGCACCGGGATCTGGACGAGGTCATTCAGTATCTGATTGAGAGTCGTCACCATGACCTCATGAAGATTCAGCGGCTCAAGAAGCGCAAGCTGCGCCTCAAGGACATGATCAGCCGCCTGGAGAGCGAACTCATTCCGGACCTGGATGCGTGACCCCGAGGCAGTCCCTCACCGTCGCCATCTCTTCACGCGCCCTGTTCGATCTCGACGAGAGCAACCGCGTCTACGAGGAGCAGGGCCTCGAGGCATACCGCCAGTACCAGATCGAGCGGGAGAGCGTGCCGCTGCAGCCCGGCGACGCGTTCCCCTTCGTCCGGAAGCTCCTGAACATCAACAAGCTCCTCGAACGGCCCGCCGTCGAGGTCATCCTGCTGTCGCGGAACACCGCGGACACGGGCCTGAGGATCTTCAACTCCATCCGCGAGCACGAGCTCGACATCACGCGGGCGGCGTTCAGCGGCGGTTCGAGCCCTTACCGTTACGTGCGCGCGTTCGACTGCGACCTGTTCCTGTCGACGGAACCGGAGGACGTGTCCCGTGCCCTCGAAAACGGCGCCGCGGCTGCCACGCTCCTCGGCGCGCCCCGCGGCGCGAACGCGTCCGAGGAACTGCGCATCGCCTTCGACGGGGACGCCGTGGTGTTCTCGGACCAGGCGGAGCGGGTGTTCCAGGAAGCCGGCGCCAAGGCGTTCGGGGAGAGCGAAGCCGCGGCGGCCGATGAGCTGCTCGCGGGCGGGCCGTTCAAGGCCTTCCTGGGTGGCCTGCACGCCCTGCAGCGCGAGTTCCCCCAGGACGGCTGTCCCATCCGCACGGCCCTCATCACGGCCCGGGAGGCGCCGGCCCACGAACGGGTGATCAAGACGCTGCGGGCGTGGGACATCCGGCTCGACGAAAGCCTCTTCCTCGGCGGGCGCGACAAGGCCGCGTTCCTGCGCGCGTTCGGGGCGGACGTGTTCTTCGACGACCGCCTGCAGAACTGCGAGGGCGCGAGCGCCCACACCGCGGCCGGACACGTGCCCCACGGCGTGGTGAACACGGCCGGAACGGAAGGCTAGACACCCGGGCGCCGGCTCGTGTGCCGAACCGGTCAACCTGCCGGCGAATACCAGACGGAAGAGCCCCAGGCGCGTTCCTGGATCGTCGCCGGCAGGTCGGGGTTCGGCTCGATGCCGAGACGCAGCGCATCCCAGGTCGACCAGCGGCAACTGGGGTTCTCGAGCACCCGTGCGTAGTAGAACGCGCGCTGCCGCGGGTCGAAAGAGGGATCCGTCCAGACCGTCTCCAGCGCCGTGGCTCCCCGGTCCCTGGTGATCGAGCAGTCGGCGAGGTTCACCCGGGCGCCGTTGTGCGGGCAGCGATGCGTTCCGGGGTCCGGTGTCAGACCGTCCGAGCAGGCCACATCGAACACCCGCTCGCGCGCCTTGCCGTCCTCGAGCCAGCCCTTGACGACCTGGAGACGTTGCAGCCAGCCCGAGCGCGGATCGCGCATGGCCTGGACGAGGAAATCGGGTGCGCCTTCCGCCTCGGCCGGCAACATGCCTCCCATCGGCACGCCATGGCGATACGCCGCCGCGACGCGGTCGTCGGCGTCCGCGAGCGCGCCGGCCAGTCCGAATCCGGCGAACATCCGCACCCGGATCCGGGGCCCGGACGTGCCGAACGACTCGCGCCGCCGCATCGCGTCGTAGATGGACGCGCGCGTGTTCGACTCCGCCCAGACCCCGGCGAGTCCGCCGGTGCCGTGCGTCGCCACGCGCGGCGTCCAGTAGCCCTCCCAGGAGCCCTGTTCCGCGGTGTAGGCGGAGCCGCGGGCCTGCGGGGTGTTGGTCCGGTTCGAGAAGTAGCGGTCTTCCTCGTACGAGCCGCCGGAGACGTGGCTGTCGCTCGCCGCCACCACCCCGAGCCGGTACGGGTTGATGCCGATGCGCTCTTCGAACTCGAGCCCGGTCTTGAGCGCGTCGCGGAGGTATCCGCCCTTGAAGACCGAGATCGGGTCCTTGTTGTTCGCGCGGTCGAGGTAGTACTGCACGATCTGGAAATCCGCCCACTCGTCGTTGGGGGACAGGGAAGGGTGGGTCTCCGACGTGCCCTTCTTCTGCGTGATCTCGACGACGGGCTCGTTGCGCGCACGCGCGGCCGCGAACTCCGCGTCGATGGGCTCGCCCTCCCAGGTGGTCTCCATGAACGCCAGCCCGTCGCTCTGGTTCGTGTTGTGGGGGATGCCCATGGCCTCGATGCCGGCGGCCCGCTGTGCGTCGAGCCACGCCCAGAGATCCGAAGGATCGCCGGAGTCCCGCGAGGTGAAGGGTCGTTCGGGCACCTCGCTGCCGCGGAAGATGACGTTGCGGTGCAGGTGGCGGCCGCCCGGCGTCGGCGTGTATTCGTAGCCGATGAGCGCGGTGAAAGCGCCGGGATCGTTGTGGCGCTCGGCGGCCGCGACGATCTCCCGCCAGGCCGTGGCGAGCACCGAGTTCGCGGCCGCCGTGCTGCCGTTCATGACCTCCAGCAGATTCGGTATGCGCGCGTTGGACTCCTGCCGCGAGAGCGAGGGCACGAAGAGATCCGTGTCGGGATGTCCGTAGGTCGCGCTCGCCGGATCGATGAGCGCCGCGTGCACGCCCAGGTATTCGCCGTGGTCCGTCACCGCGAGAAAGTCGAGCGGCGCGCCGGACAGGCGGAGCGTCTCTCCGGACGGGTGCGGGATCGGTTCGCCCCTGGCGTATCGGTAGGCGTGGTCCGGCGTCGTGCGCACGGAACCCAGGAAGGCGTCGAAGGAGAACATCGTGTGGATGTGCAGGCCGCCGAACAGGGCGCGCCGCTCGGGAGCGCCCGAGTCCTCGCCGAAGGCCCACGGCGCACCGGCGAGGAGGACGGCGAGCAGCGCTACGGTGCGGGTGTTCACCATCATGCTCCCGGCGTGTACCAGATCGACGAACTCCACGCCCGTTCCTGGATGGTTGCGGGAAGATCGGGGTTCGGAGCGATGCCGAGGCGCAAGGCGTCCCACGTGGACCACCGGCAACTCGGGTTCTCGAGCACGCGGACGTAGTAGAAGGCGCGCTCGGCGGCGTCGAAGTCCGGGTCCGTCCATACCGTGTGGAGTTGGGTAGCGCCCTTGTCCCGGCTGACCGAGCAGTCCGTGAGGTTCACGCGGGCGCCGTTGTCCGCGCACCGGTGCGTGTCCGGGTCGGGCAGCAGCCCGTCGGAACACACCACGTCATACACCGCCTCCCGCGGGGCGCCGTCCTCGAGCCATCCCTTGACGACCTGCGCGCGCTGCAGCCAGCCGGAAGCCGGGTCCCGCATGGCCTGCACGAGGAAGCTCGGCGCGCCGTCCGCGGTGGCCGGAAGCAGGCCGCCCATGGGCACTCCCGCGCGGTACGCCGTGGCCACGGGGTCGGCCGCACCCTCGAGCGCTTCGGCCAGTCCGAACCCTCCGAAGAGCCGCACGCGGATGCGCGGGCCGGAGGTCCCGAACGACTCCCGGCGGCGCATGGCGTCGTAGACCGCGGCCCGGGAATTCTCGTCGGCCCACACGCCGGCCAGACCGCCGGTCCCGTGCGTCGCCTCGCGCGGCGTCCAGAAGCCTTCCCACGAGTCCCGGTCCGGGCCGTACGCGGAGCCGCGGGCCTGCGGCGTGTTCCTCCGGCCGCTGAAGTGCATGTCCTCCTCGAACGAACCGGCCGACACGTGGCTGTCGCTCGCGGCCACGACCCCGAGCTGGTACGGGTTGACGCCGATGCGCTCCTCGAACGCGAGGCCCGTCTTGAGTGCGTCCCGAAGGTAGCTGCCCTTGAAGACCGAGACCGGGTTCGTGTTGTTCACGCGGTCCAGGTAGTAGCGCACGATCTCGAAATCCGCCCACTCGTCATTGGGCGACAGCGACGGATGGGTCTCGGAGGTGCCCTTCAACTGGGTGATCTCCGCCACCGGCTCGTTGCGCATGCGCATCTCGGCGAACTCGGCGTCGATCGGCTCGCCCTGCCAGGTCGTCTCCAGGAAGGCCAGCCCGTCGCTCTGGTTCATGT